>JAICLL010000167.1 GCA_025927475.1 Pirellulales bacterium | reverse complement strand
GATCACTTGACCGTGACGGCGGTCAGCGCGGCGACCAGCGGAGCGGCCACGATCAACCCGGACGGGACTGTGAGCTACCAGCCAGCGACCAACTTCAACGGCAACGACAGCTTCACGTATACCATCAGCGACGGCAACGGCGGCACAGCCACCGCCACGGTGAGCATCACCGTTAACCCGGTCAACGATCCGCCGGTGGCCGTGAACGACAGCGCCACGACCGACGAGGACACGCCGGTCAGCATCAACGTGCTGGCCAATGACAGCGACGTGGATGCCGATCACTTGACCGTGACGGCGGTCAGCGCGGCGACCAGCGGAGCGGCCACGATCAACCCGGACGGGACTGTGACCTACCAGCCCGCGGCCAACTTCAACGGCAACGACAGCTTCACGTATACCATCAGCGACGGCAATGGCGGCACGGCCACCGGTCAAGTAACGATCTTCGTGAATGCTCCGAGTCTTGTGCCGACGTTTGCCGTTCGTCCTGAAAAGATCAATCTGGCGAGCCACGGTGTCATCACTGTGGAGCTGTTCTCCGGAGGAGCTTTCGATGCGGGGCAGGTCGACGTCGGCACGCTTCGTTTTGCCGGCGCGGCCGCCGTCGATCGTGCGTTTGCTGACTTGGATCACGATGGCCGGCCCGATTTGATTCTTCACTTCCGCACTCAGGACACTGACCTGTTGGCGCTTTTTGCTGCGACGCTTCAGCCAGAGTTGCAAGCCGCCGGTTCCGGCAGTCGAGCAGCCGGTTCCGTTAGCCAAGCCTTGGACGCCGAGTTGCGCGGCGCGATGCGTGACGGAGAACTCTTTGATGGATTTGAGGAAGTAAAGGTGCTCTTGGCCGGCGACGCTTTACGCGATCTGATGGCGAGCATCGAGCAAAGCTCTGGCGCTTCGGTGGTTGGACAGCATGGTTCGCCAGGCGAGCTGCACGATACATTACCGCTGCAGAGTGCGCCCGGCCGACGGCTTGGCGGCCGCCACGTTTAGCGACTAGCGACCGCCGCACTGCTGAAAAGCGACGCTCGCATCGTTCGCTACAGCCGCTCATCTGCGCAGCTTGACGCCGCCGCACCAAAAGATCCGTTTAAGCGATTTTGCATGCGGCCCACTCTCGCAAAAGCTGACATGCAGCCCGATCGATCGGGCGTAGCGACTTGGGGTTTGCCCGCCACCATCGTTTGGCTACCTTGGGAGCGAACATCGCAGCCCGGAAGGTCTATAGATGATCGGAGGTTTACATGGCCCGACGCTGGCGTGATCTGTGGCTGGAAATCGAGTTCCAGCGGCTGGCGAATTTCCCCCGTTTTCGGCTTGGCCTGCGCGCCGTTTGGTACACTCGAGACCGGGCCGAGCGCGCCCACGCACGGCTCGCCACGAGCCATGGCCCGGTGCCCGAGCCGCAACCGCGCCGCGCAGCCTGATTTGCAGTTCACCTGCTCACCCACCCTGCGCGAGAACGCCATTGATCGTCTCACTCGCCGCCGGTAACATGCCGGCGCTATGCAAGACAAATCTGCGCTGAATCGTGACATCGTGAATCTCTGCTTCAGGCGGCGGAGTTGCGGCAAAACCGAGTTGACCTGGACACGGAGGCAAATTAGGCAAAACGCCCGGTTGCTCCGCCGCGGAATCATGGCGGCCATCGCCGTCGTGCTGCTCGTCGCCGTCGCGCCGGCTGGTGCGATCGGCGGGTCGGCGGCGGCGCCGCCGGTCGACCTGACGCGGCTTCCCCCGGATCGGCCGGTCAAGGTTACGTTGGGCGTCGAATTGCTGCGGGTCTCGCGGATTGAAGACCACGATGAACAGTTTGACATCGAGTTCAACCTCTTTCTGAGTTGGAAAGATCCGCGGTTGGCGTTCGACGGTTCGCGCGCGGGCCATCACAAACGCGTCGTGCCGGCCGAGCGGATCTGGAAGCCCGAACCCGACCTGGTGGACGATCTCGGCGTCACCGTGCAAGACGGCCGCAGCGCTCACCTTCTGCCCGACGGCACGGTGAGGTGGCGGCGGTATTACCGGGGCACGGTCTCGAGCAACTTCGATCTGCACGAATTCCCCTTCGACGCCCATCGGTTGGAAGTGCGGCTCGAGGCCAATTCGACCGACGTCGGCGAAGTGCTCTATGTGGCGGGCGAGAGCACGGTACGCGACGAGGAAGGTTCGGGATCGCCGCTCGCGGTGCCGCACGGGTGGAAGCTGGTGCGGCTCTCGACCGGCACCGCCGAGTCGAGATTTCCTCAGTTGGATGAGGCGTTTTCGCGGTTCATGGTGCGCGTCGAGATCCGACGCAATCCGCATTATTATTGGTGGGCGATTGTGCTGCCCTTGCTGCCCATCGTGGCCACAAGCTGGTCGGTGTTCTGGATGGATCCTACCGAGTTCAACTCGCAAGCCAGCGTGGGCATGACCGCCATGCTGACCGTGGTGGCCTATCGCATCACGATCGATTCGAGCTTGCCGCTGTTGAGCTATATGACCCGCATGGATTACTTCCTGCTCATCTGCCAAATATGGGTGTTCGGGGCGTTCTTGATGTCGGTGGCGATTCACGTTTGCCATTCGCAAAACACGGCCTGGTCGGTGTCGTTGGCCCGCCGCCTCGGCGAGTGTTGCCGTTGGCTGCCGCCGCTGGCGCTGTGCGCGTCTTGCGCCTTGCTGGCGTCGGCGCCGCCAAGCGCGGCCATGGCGTTGCTCGCTGCTGCCGCCTCGATCGCCCTGCTGGCCTGCCGGCCGACGCCCCGCCGAATCGCGCGTTGGTGCTGGGCGGCTCTTTTTCCCGAGCGGGCCTTCCGCCGCTGTCAGCCGCCCGCCGAAGAACAGCGACGGCGTTCGGCCGCCTAGCGCTTGGTTTGAAAACGCCCGTTTGCGGCCCTCCAAGCGATTAGACGCGATTCGCTCTTGACACTAAACGGCGTAAACGCGAAGTAGATGGCCCGTCGCGCGCCTTGTCGCCTCTCTTCAAACGGCAAGGACAGACGGGTGCCCAAACTTCCCAAAATCACCAATCTGTCACCTGTTGTTTGCCAGCAGTTGGAGGCACATCGCATGACCGCCGGTCGAATCGTCGTCACAGGATCGAGCGGGTTCTTGGGGCGGCATCTGATGCCCGTCTTGCAGGCGAAGTATCCCGGCGACGACGTCGTCGGCCTGTGCAGCCGAGATTACGACCTGATGGACCCTGCGGCGGTCCGGCGGATGTTCGACGAACAGCGGCCCGGCGTGCTCATTCACTTGGCCGCCTACTCGGGCGGCATCGGCGCCAACCGCGCCTTTCCCGCCGATTTTTATTACCGCAACACGCTGCTGACCGCGCTGGTGTTTCAAGAGGCGGCGGTGCGGAAGATCGGCAAGCTGATCTATACGATGGGCGGCTGCAGCTACCCGGCCACGGCCACCTCGCCCATCGACGAAGGTCAGATGTGGAACGGCTACCCTCAGCCCGAAAGCGCCGGCTACTCGGCCGCCAAAAAGATGGGCATTGTGGCCAGCCGATCTTATCGGCAGCAATATGGGCTGAACTCGGTGGTGCTAATTCCCGGCAACATGTATGGCGAATACGACAACTTTCGCAACGACGAGTCACACGTGGCGCCGGCCATGGTGCGGCGTTACTACGAAGCGCGGCTGGCCCAGCAAGACGCCGTGGTGATGTGGGGCAGCGGCACTCCCCAGCGAGATTTTGTCTACGCCGGCGACGTGGCCGCCTGCATTCCTTACTTCATCGAAAACTACGATTCGAGCGAGCCGGTGAACCTGTCGTCGGGCACGGCCACCAACATCAAGGAACTGGCCGAGACGATCAAACGCCTCACCGGCTTCCGCGGCGACATTGTCTGGGACCGCGCCAAGCCCGACGGGCAACTGATCAAGATCTTCGACGTGGCCCGCATGCGGGGCTTGGGGTTGTCGTGCGGCACTTCGTTGGCCGATGGGCTGGCCCGCACCATCGAGTGGCTGGGGAAAAACTATCGAACGCGGGGCGACGGAATTCGGCTGTAGAGCGAGCATGATTTTTCTTTTGGGCGGCAATGGTTTTGTCGGTTCGGCTTATGCCCGGCGACTGGCGGCGGCGGGGCGCGAGTTTCAGATCGTCACGCGCCAGAACTATGCGCAGTTTGTCGGCCGCGCATGCCAGACATTGATCAACGCCAACGGCAACTCGAAAAAATTTCTGGCCACCCAGGCGCCGCTGGAAGAGTTCGACGCTTCGGTGCGCAGCGTGCGCGCCAGCCTGGTCGATTTCAAATTCGACCGCTACGTGTATTTGTCGACGGTCGATGTCTATCCCGATTGCTCGCCCGTCGCCGCGACCAGCGAAAACACTCCGCTCGACCCGGCCGCGCAAAGCGCCTACGGATTTCACAAACACCTGGCCGAGCAGTGCGTGCGGCACGCGGCACGGCAGTGGCTGATTCTGAGGTTAGGCGGTTTCGTGGGGCCGGGAATGTGGAAAAACCCGATTCACGACATCTTGCAGGGCGGCCCGCTCTGGCTCGATCCGGCCAGCCAATTGCAGTTTCTGCACACCGACGACGCCGCCGAATTGGCTCTGCGGCTCGTCGATGCCGGAGGTGAGCGGGAGATCTTCAATTTCTGCGGCAAGGCAGCGGTGTCGCTGGCCGAAGTGATCGAAACGGCGGGCGGCGACGTTTCCGTGAAGCCGGGCAGCCCGCGGGTGCATTATGAAGTCGATATCAGCAAGCTCTCGGCGAGCGCGGAGGTGCCCGAGACGCGCGCGACCGTGCTGAACTTCGTCCGCGCGCATCGCCTCGTGAAGGAGGCGGCATGAGCCTCGCAGCTTCAGCGCCGTCGCGAGCCTGCGGCATCGTGTTGGCTGGCGGCCAAGGCACGCGCATTCGGCATCTTTATCCCGATCTGCCGAAGCCGATGGTTCCCGCGGCGGGACGCCCGTTCATCGAGTGGGTGCTGCGCTGGCTGGCCGAGCAGGGGTTACGAGAATGCGTGGTATCGCTGGGCCATCTGTCGGAAGTGGCCGAGCGGTATTTCACCGCCCGGCCTGGCGATGAACTGCACATCAGACGAGTGCGCGAGCCGGCGCCGCTGGGCACCGGCGGAGCAATCGCGCTAGCCGCGCAAGCGGCGCCCGATGCTGAACTGTTTGTGGTGACCAATGGCGACTCGCTGCTGCTGGCCGACCTTTCGCCAGCCTGGGAACTGCTGCGCGACCGGCACATCGACGGCGTGGTGGTCGGATTGGAAGTCGACGATGCCGCCCGCTATGGCCGGCTCGACGTGGCCGCCAACGGGCGCCTGTTGCGGTTTAGCGAAAAACAGCCCGGCGCGGGCCTGATCAATGGCGGCGTCTACGTGCTTCGCCGCCGGCTGATCGATCGCTTTCCGGCGGCTCGGCCGTTGAGCATCGAGACGCAAGTGTTTCCCGCGCTGCTGGGCCAGGGCGCGCAACTGGCCGTGTACGCTTGCCGGGCGCCGTTTCTCGATATCGGCACGCCGGAGAGCGTCGCCCAAGCCGAGGCATTCATTCAAACCCATTTCTCCAGGCAGGTGGCCGCATGATTATTAGCCGCACGCCCTTTCGGATCAGCTTTTTCGGAGGCGGCACCGACTACCCCGAGCATTTCAGCAGGCACGGCGGGGCGGTGCTGGGCACGGCCATCGACAAGTTCGCTTATCTGTCGGCCACGCCGTTGTTCTCCAAGCTGTTCGACTATCGCATTCGCCTGGCTTATCGCGAGGTGGAGTGCGTCAACCGACTCGACGAAATCCGCCACGCCCCGCTGCGCGAGTGCCTGCGACTGTTCGGCATCACCGAAGACATCGAGATCGACTATACCGCCGAGCTGCCGTCGTCGACGGGGCTGGGCACGTCGTCGAGCTTCGTGGTGGGCGTGCTCAACACGCTGCACGCCTTTTGCGGACGGATGGTGCATCCTCTGGAGCTGGCCTATCGGGCGATTGAAATCGAACGCGACGTGCTGGGCGAGGCGGTGGGCTGCCAGGACCAGACGTTCGCGGCGATGGGCGGTTTCAACCTGATCGAGTTTCGCGGCACGCGCGACATTGTCGTGCATCGGCTGCCGCTGTCGGCGGCGCGGCTGGCCGAGTTCCAGGAACATCTGCTGTTGGTCTATACCGGCATTCGCCGCCGCGCCAGCCACGTGGCGGCCCGGCAAGTGCAAAAGATCGATCGCAACGTGGCGCAACTTGGCAAAATGCGCCGGCTGGTCGACGAGGGTTACGCGGTGCTCACCGGCGGGGGAAGTCTGGCCGAGTTTGGCCGGTTGCTGCACGAGGGCTGGCTGCTGAAGAACTCGCTCTGCGACTCGGTTTCCAACGGCGCGATCGACAAGATTTATCAGACGGGCCTGGACGCCGGCGCGCTGGGCGGCAAATTGCTGGGAGCGGGCGGCGGCGGATTTGTGCTCTTCTTTGTTCCGCCCGAACGCCGCGCCGCCGTGCTCCGCGCTTTGGGTCCGCTGGAGACGATTCCCATCGGCATCAACGCCTCCGGCACGCAGATCTTGCACGCTTCGAGCGTGGCCCTGCACGCCCCCGCGGCACTTAGCGAGGTCCGCGCGGCCTGAGCCGAAGGCAAATTGACAGAAAGATTGCTGACAGAAAAAGGAGAAGCGTGGGTTCGGCGCGTGTCAGGTAGGCGCCGCCCCGCCCCATTTTTCTGTCAGCAATTTTTCTGTCATTCCATCGGCTGCGCGCAGCCGATCGCCCCCCAGGTGGTGGAAGGTCGTTTTACGCATGGTCGCGGCAGTGTAGGTTCGCTGCTATTTTGAGCGCGAAGCTGCTAATGCGAAAGAACAACGTCGTTTTTCGCTCCGCGAAAGAAACGCCGGGCTGAAGCCCGTCAGTGTAGCCTGGGTTACGGATTTCAACCTCGGCCACCCGCCGGCCGCTGGCGATCGAGCACCCGCGGCGGCGCGGAAGGGCACCACGAAACCCACGGAACACACGAAAGCCCTTTCGTATGATTCGTGTGTTTCGTGGTCGCCTGTGCAGCAACGGGCCTTTACCACGTCGTGGGTCCAGTACGTTAATCAGCCGCAGACCAAGTCGGAGATAGAAGCCATCCGCCGTAGCCTGTCGAGCGGCCAGCCCTACGGCGGTGAGTCCTGGGTTCAAGCCACTGCCGTGAAGCTCGGCCTGGAGTCATCGCTGCGGCCCCGCGGCCGTCCAGGGAAGACAGTAGACAACAGTAGACAAAGACATCCATTCTTCGTGGCAGCCTGCGCTTTGCCAAACGCCACAGTTGAGGGGCAGCAAAAAGGACGAAAAACGCGCTGAAAACAACCCAAGCCACTTGTCTGGTACAAAACAGGGAGAAGGCCGGATCTTAGATTCCGCCGGGCGTGCGCGTGGTAGACAAAGACAACCGTCCTTCGTGGAGCTGCTTCAGGCCAACTTGGCTCCGCCCCCCGCTTGCCAAGCTCCTGGGCTGGGGCCAGCAAATAAGGGCGAAAAACACGCTGAAAACAACCCAAGCCACTTGTCTGCTACAAAACAGGGAGAGGGCCGGATCTTAGGTTCCGCCGGGCGTGCGCGTCGCCGTCTTCCGGCTTGGAATAACGGGCCGAAAAAAAGCCTGCCCCCCAAATTTATGGTTGCGGGTGGTTTTCATTTCGACTGGTGGCGATTCGCAAGCTCAATCCTGGCAAAGGCTTGGGCGAATGAACCGGCACCGCACTTTTGGTTTTTGTCAAGGATAAATGGTCTTGGACGCATTGCGGCAGGCTATCGGGCTGCGATGAAGAATGGCAGTACAATATCAGGTCTTTGAACGGTGCTCCTTTGAATACAACCAGCGTTGAATGGGTCGGCGGCATCGAGGGCCATCTGCGTTTGATCGACCAGACGCGGCTGCCGACGGAACTGGTCTATCTTGAGTGCCGCGACATCGAAACCGTGTTTGAGGCGATTCGCAGCTTGCGCGTGCGCGGCGCGCCGGCCATTGGCATCGCGGCGGCCTATGGGGTGTGTCTCGGCGTGCGCGGCGCGGAAGACGGCCCCGTCGCGCCCTCCCAAGAAGCCCTCACTCAGAGCCTTGAGAAAGCGATCGACTATCTCGCCACCAGCCGCCCGACCGCGGTCAACTTGTTCTGGGCGCTGGAGCGCATGCGGGGGGCGGGGCGGCAGTGGGCGGGTCAGCAGTTGTCGGACCAGCAAACGCCTCAAAGGCTGGTCGAGCGGCTGTTGGAAGAAGCTCGGGCGATTCACGAAGAAGACCGGGCCATGTGCCACGCCATCGGGCGCTATGGAGCCGCGTTGTTGGCCGACGGTCAAGGCGTGCTCACCCATTGCAATGCCGGCGGGCTGGCCACCGCCGAATATGGCACCGCATTGGCCGTGTTTTTCGCCGCTCAAGATGCCGGCAAGCGGCTGCACGTTTATGCCGACGAGACTCGCCCGCTCTTGCAAGGCGCCCGGCTGACGGCCTGGGAACTCAAGCAGCGCGGCGTCGATGTCACGTTGATTTGCGACTCGATGGCGGCGCAGGTGATGCGCGAAGGCCGGGTGAGCGCGGTGGTGGTCGGGGCAGATCGCATCGCGGCCAACGGCGACACGGCCAACAAGATCGGCACCTATGGTGTGGCGCTGTTGGCCGCGGCGCACGGCATTCCGTTTTACGTGGCCGCGCCCACCAGCACGTTCGATCTTTCGCTGGCCAGCGGCGAGGCGATTCCGATCGAGCAGCGCGCCGCGCAAGAAATTACGCACGGTTTCGGCCGCCAGACCGCCCCCGACGGCGTGCAGGTTTACAATCCGGCCTTCGACGTGACGCCTGTCCGGCTGATTAGGGCGATCATCTGCGAGCGAGGCGTCATCGAACCGGTCACGCCAGAAATGATCGCCCGAACACTGCAGGACGCGTCTTTCGGGCAAAAAAATGGGGGGCAAAAAGATCGGGAGTTGAGCAGGTAAGGAGAACCAGATCAGGAGAAAAAAAGCTGAGGCCCCGGCCACCGAGGATAAGGCGCCGCAATGTGCCTCCTGCAATTAGCGAGGCTGCCGCGGCGTTTGTGGCTTCGAAAGCTCGGCGCCGGTCGGCAGCCGCGTGTCGGCGCCGGGCAAAACGCCTGGCGCCGCCACGCCCGGCGCGGTCGTGTCGACGCCGGGCAGCGCTCGTCCGGCCATGCCGGGCAATGTCCGCCGTCCATAGCCCGGCACGTCGCGCCCGCCCGTGCCGGGAATGAATTCGCCCGTCGTGCCGACGCGCGGAGCGCCGCGACTCGTCGGCCGGGGCAGCAGTTCGGGCAAGGTGAAAGCCGCGGTCTTGCCTGAGACCCGAGCTTCCGTTGCGGCCGTTTCGAAGTTGGCCCGAGCGCGGGCCAGATCGGCGATTGCTCGTGCCTCGCTGGCGGCCATCGAACGGGTCTCGTGAGACGACATGGCCAAGGGCAGCGGAGCGCCGGGCGCCTTGGCCCATTCATTCAGTGGAACAACCAGCCCACGATCGGGCGCGGCGCTGCCCGCGGCGTCCGACTTCAGGCCTGCCCGCCGCCGCTTGAATTGCGCTTCGAGCAGGGCTTGCCAGTTGGGCTGGGCTGATTGGCGGCGCCAGCGCTCGTAGGCGAAAAGCGGATCGGTCGCGATGGAGAACCAGGGCACGATGCCGCGCCGTCGCTCCGCTTCGCCAAAGTAGTCGCCAACACAATAGTGGCCATACGCGGGCCAGGTGAAAAGCCAGCCGCTAAGCTGGCCCACGTTCACCACGGCTTGCGGCGTAAAGACAGCGGCCGACTCGCGCGCGTTCGGCGCCGAGACCGGGGCGAACAGCAGGCCCCGTTGCGATAGTGGATAATCCCAATAGCCGCGCAGCAAAACACTGCCTGCCGGCGTCGCCACGCGCCGCGCCGGCATCCAACCCCAGCCTTCGTGAAACGGCGACCAGTGGCCGCGCCGCCAGGCAGGTCCCTCGCTGGTCGTCATCCAATAGCCGGGCACATAAAACTGCTCGCGGGCGTCGTCGGCCGACTTGGGCAGATCGGGTTCGTCGGGCTGGCGGGCCGGCGCCGCGGCTTCGTAATGCATATGCCGGCGCTCGATGGGAAACCAAAAGCCGGAAGTCCACACGAACTGCTGATCGTGAGCCGACCAATAACCGGGAATCCAACGCATGCCGGGCGGCGGCAATCGCCAGACGCCTGTGATCCAGAGGAAATCTTCCTTCGCGCCGTCCCAGCCCCAATATCCGGGCAGCCAGACGGCCTGCGAAGCGGCGGGCCGCAGCACCGGCGGATATTCCCTCAATGGCGTAGGGGGCCGCTTGGGAACGACAAAAGCATCGTTCGTCCCCGTCGCCGCGGGCTGCGCGAAGCCCTCGTGCAAGGGGCCGCGGCGTTCAGCTTCGACTTGCAAGGTCGATTGCCGCTGGGGTTGCTGGGCGATGCCGCGAGCGGCCCACAAGCCCGCGAACAGAGCCACCACGGCGACACAGAGGCAGTCACGAAACATAGTTTGGCCTCCGCGCCCTTGAAATCGTTCGCTGGCTGGGCGAACCCATCGCCCGCGGCGACATTCTAACAGCCACCGCGGGACGAATTCTAGCGATTAGGCAACGCCGCTGCCGGGGTTGGCAAAGCTTGGCCCGGGGTTGCTGCCGGCGCCCGGCCCGGTTAAGTACGTCGAATGCGTGAGCAGATCGCGCACGGCGGTGTCGTAAGCCGGATTGCCCTCAAACTGCGCGAAGAACTGGTTCTGAGCTTGCGTGTTCAGCCCGCCCTCGTAAAAGAGGTTGCTGAAGGTGTCGTAGCCATTGCCAGTGGCCGCGGCCAACGCCGAATTGGTGGAGTTACTCGCCAGCAACTGCTGCGCTTCCGGCGTAGCTAAAAACTCGCCCACGAGCATCTGCCGCGCTGCAGTCGATGCACCGCTGCCGGCGTCCTGCCCGTGATCGAGCGCGCTGAGCCGATCTGTCCAGTACGACACTGCGCTCGGCGCGGCGGATCTGCCCAGCAGGTCGTGATAAAGCGCATTGACAAACCCGCTCGGCGTGCCGCCCGCGTCGGCGTAATACTCCTGCGAGCCAACCACACCGATCAGCAATCCATCGAAGCCGGCCCCCGCCGCCATTTGGTTCGACCAATACGATACTGCCTGCGGCCCCGGCGAGCGGTGCAAGAAGCTTTGATAGACGGCGCTCACCAGGTGCTGGCGGTACTCGGGCGAGTTGATGAGGGCATTCAGGAACTGATCGCGGGGCGTTTCGTTGCCGCCGGCCGTTCCCGTCCCGCCGGCGATCGCAAAGACATTCGCGGCGTTCACGTCGCTGGCGTTCAAGCTGCCGCCGGAACCCGCCGAACCAAGCGGAACAAAACCCGCGGTGCCGGCCCCCTGAGACGAGAATCCGCCGGTCCCAAAGCCGCTAGTTCCAAAGCCGTTTGGTCCGGCATTGCCCGCGCCGAAACCGCCGGTGCCGAAGCTGCTGGGCGGGCCGACATTACTTACCCCGCTCAGTGGCCCCGCGAAACTATCCATCGGTCCGGTCACGTTGCCGGTGGCATTGCTGGTAGTGGTTCCGGCGAGGCCGCTGTTGAAGCCATTGAACGTGCTGCCGAACGCGCCGCGCGTGTTGGTTCCCAGGCTGTCGCCAAATTCGGCGTTGCCTGCGCCGGGCAGCGTGCCCTGGTAGTTTTGTTCTGCTTGCTGCAGGTAGTTCACCCAGAAGGTTTCGCCCGTGGCATCGGGTTCGCGCCCCAGCAATTCGCGATAGGCGTTGCGGACGAATGCCTGGTCGCTGCCATTGGATGCGACCGGCGGCATAAAAAACGCCGCGGGGGCGGCTGCCGGGTTGGGACTGGCGGCCGCGGGTTGTGTCGCGGGATCGGCCGATAGCAAGGCACGCGACTCGAGCGATTCAAAACGTGCACGATTCTTACGGGGGTGGCGCCAGCGGCGTGAGTTCCGCGAACGACTATCGTCTGCGCCTGCGAATAGGCGCGCAATCCAAGCGTACATGGTCTCTGCTCCCTTTCGGTGTTTCGGCGAAGTGCGACCGAGGTGTGCCCTCAGCGGATTCCGCGGGCCTCTTTTCCGCAGATCGCTTCTTGAAATAGGTCAGGGCAACTTGCGGGCCAAAACTCACCATGTGCTGGCCGCGCGATTTCGCCGAGGCTGTCGCCGCGCCGATGTTCCTGCGCAGCCCCAGGTTATCGGCGGCGCCTCGCTGAGTGACGTTTTCGCATTGAAGCAGCGTCAACCAATGCGTTTGAGCGGCGGTCGATATCGAGGCTGCGACGCGGGCGGCTGCTTGTGGCTTGCGCGGCTTGTCCGTTATGCTTGAGAGAGACAATTCCGACACTGCGAGAAGCCCATGGTCGTTCGCCGCCAGCTTGCCTGGTTCTGCCTCTGCTGCGTGCTCATCCACGGCGGCGCGCTTTGTTCCGTGCGTGGCGATGAACCGGCGGCGCCGCCAGCGGCCGCCGATCAAGATCAGCGGCAACAGCACATCGAGTCGCTGATTGGGCAGCTCGGCGCCGACGACTATTTTGCGCGGCAACGCGCCCAGCAAGAACTGGCGGCCATCGGCTTTGAGGCCTTCGACGCGCTCACCGCCGCCGAGAACCACGAAGACATCGAAATCAGTCTTCGCGCCCGATATCTCGTGCGGCTGATGCAGGTGGCTTGGGTGGTCGAAAGCGACCCGCCGGAAGTCAAATCGCTGCTGGACGATTACGAGAGCAAAAGCGAGCCTGAGCGCGTGGCGCTGATTCAGCGTTTGGCCGGGCTGGAAGACAGCGATGGCCTGGCGGTGTTGTGCCGCATGGTGCGGTTTGAGAAGTCGCTGATTCTTTCGAAGCAAGCGGCGGCCGCCATCATCGGTCAGCGGCCGACCGACGAGGAACCAGCCGCGCGGCGCCGCGAGCAAACGATCCGCCGCATCGTGGGCCGGGCCTCGCGTCCCGCCGCGGTTTGGCTGCAAAACTATTTAACCGGCCTAGCCAATCCGGCGGCAGGGATCGAACCTTGGGAAAAGCTCGTCGCCCGTGAGGAGCGGCTGGCGCTCGACGCGCCGCAGCAAACGCGTCCCGAGCTGGTCGGGGCGTTGCGGCGGGAACTGGCGGTGCTCTTGCGGCGAAGCGGCCGCGCCGCCGAGGCAGACGCATTATTGCTAAAGATTGTGGCCCGCGAACCCGAGACGGCCGCCACCGAAGACCTGATTGAGCTGCTCGATTGGCTGGCCGCTCAGCAGGCCTTCGCCGCGATCGATCAGGCCGTGACCCGGTTCAGCGAGCGATTTGACGACGAACCGCTGCTGCTCTACGCCTTGGCCCGGGTGCGGCGCGCGCAGGCGAAAGAGGACCTGGCGAGCGAAGCGGCGGCCAAAGCGCTGGCCACCAACGACGGGCGAGACAACGGCGCGGCGGCACACGCCGAAGTCGCTCGCCAGTTGATGCAGCGCTATTGGTCGGATTTTGCCATGGCCGAGCTGCGGCGCGTGATTGAGTTGGCCAAGCCGGGAGATCGCGAGTCGCTCTTGGCCTATTACCGCGTGGGCGAAATGCTCCACGATCAGGCGCAAAACTTGGAAGCAGCCACGTTGCTGGAGACGGGCGCCGCCGGCGCCGACGAGGCCGCGCGCGAAATGGGCATCGAGCCGCCGTCGCAATTCAGCAAGTTGATGCGGGCCCGCATGCACTTTTTTTATGCCTGTGATTTGGCCTCGCCCAACGACCGCCCCAAGCGGGTCGAGCACCTCCTGGCGGCGCTAGAGAACGACCCGACCGACGCCGACGTGCTGATTGCGCTTTACCGCGAGAAAGATCTCGAGCCGGCGCTGCGCGACAGCACGCGCGACAACATCGCCAAAGCCGCCGACGAATTTCGTTCGCGGATCCAGCAGGAACCTGACAATCCCAGTCCCTACAATCAGTTGGCGTGGTTGCTGGCCAACACCGATGGCGACCGGAACGAGGCGCTGCGCTGCTCGCAGAAATCGCTCGAACTGGTGCGCGCCGATCCCGATTCGACCGGCAGCGAAGCCAGCTTGCTCGATACGTTGGGGCACTGTTATTTCGCCTTGGGTGATTTCGAGAACGCGGTCAAATATCAATCGAGGGCCGTCAAGCTCGATCGCCAATCGGGGTTGATGAACAAGGCTTTGAACGAATTCCGCGCAGCGCTGGAAGAATCTTCCTCGAAGAAACCACAGCCATAAGAACCACAGCCATGCTGAAGCGAGTCTTTGCCCGAAACCTGGAGTTTGGCGTCCTCGATCGAGGGCCGTCAAGCTCGATCGCCAATCGGGGTTGATGAACAAGGCTTTGAACGAATTCCGCGCAGCGCTGGAAGAATCTTCCTCGAAGAAACCACAGCCATAAGAACCACAGCCAT
>JAICLL010000276.1 GCA_025927475.1 Pirellulales bacterium | reverse complement strand
CTCGCCCACGTCAGTGGAAAGATCAAACAGACCGGAGCCCTGCTGAGCATCGACCCACTTCCAGTGGCCCACCCGGGCGGCGCAGTCGTCGCGACGCTGCCAGAACATCTCCCGGCGAGGCGAAAGGGCCTTACCGGCCAGGACGTCGGCCATGTCAGAGCCGTCCATCACGATGCCCTCGGGCAGCGGCAAGCCGGCCGCCTTGACCAGCGTGGGAAAAACCTCCAGCGAGGTGAGAAACTCCTCGCAGACCGAACCGGCATCACTCCTCGCCCGGGTTATTCGCCGGCCCGTGGTCCGCGGACGGCGGTGCGATCTGCCTGTATTGCGGATCAGCCAGACCGAAGGCATCGGCCACGCGGTTGAAAAACGCAAACAGTGCGGCGATATACACAGCCTCAGCGATCTGGGGATCGGTCCAACCGGCTTGCCGCAGACGTTGGGCGTCGTGGGCCGTCGCGCGGTAGGCGTGTCGCGTAACGACTTCGACGTATTGCATCAAGGCACGTTCGGCATCGGTCAACGGCGCCGAGTCAACATCGCCCCGCGCCAATGCCGCGATGGCTTCGTCTGTGCCCCCCTGCAACTGCAGGAAGTACGAGTGCGAGCCGATTCAGTACGGACAATGGTTCAAGCCAGATACAAGCGTGGCAATCATTTCCTTGGTGCGCCGCGTGAGGTGTCCGTCGGAGAAATGCAGTAAGTTGGAAAACTTGATCACCAACTCCAAGAAGTCGGGACGCTGGCTAAAGCACTTGAGAATACCGGCCACACCGTTCCGATCGGGATGCTCCGCGAGGTACGTGCGATAGATCTCAGCCAGGGCGCCGGCGGCATGCTGTTCGTCGATCCAAGCGATGTTTGGCATTGCTTCATCTTAACCACCGAATTCGTCCGCACGAACCCCAAGTGATAGAATTTTTAGCACAACTGACTTTTTCTCGGTACAATGGGCGGCCGGCGGTCAACAATACAGGAGCCATGCCATGATCTGCTTTGCCTGCCAGCAATGCGGGAAGGAGTTTTCAGTTGCCGACGAGCTCGCCGGCCAGAAGGCGCGCTGTAAAAAGTGCGGTGCGATCATCACCATCGCCGCCGCGCCAGCGGCATCGCCCGCTCGCGCGTCGAACGGCGCCCGGACGCAGGCAAAGTCTCCGCCGACCGCTTCGGCGCGAGGCGCCGCGCAGCCCCGCGCCGCCCAACGACCACCGGCGCAGCGCACCGCTCGCCCACCAGCCGCTGGTCCGCCCCAGGCAAGCACCAGTGATCCGCTCGGGGGATTCAATATGGACCTCGGCGCCTTGGGACCACTCGATGCTCCCGCATTGCCCTCAATGTCGGCCGCGCCACTGGGCGGTGGCACGGCGCTGCGACCCAAATACACCAAAAAGAAGAAGAGCGGCAGCCTGCTGTTGTGGCTTATCGTCAGCGGCAGCGGCCTGGCGGTGGTCAGCATCGTGGCAATTCTCGTCGTTACGCTCATCAGCCTTTCGGGGTCGGAAAGCTTTCCCGACAACCCCACGGCATATCTTCCCGCGAGCTCCGTCCTCACCGCCTCGGTTCGGTTGCGGACCCTGCTCGATCGGGCATCGTCGATCCCGCAAGCCAAACCGCAAATTGACCAGGCTTTATCGACGGCCATCTCCGAGGGATTCGATCCGCGCGACTTTGACGAACTGTTTGTGGTTTCCGACGGCACAAACGGCACGATCGCGGCGCGGCTCTCGCGCCCCTTGGACCCGTTGACGTTGAAGGGAACGGTCGCCAGCGGCGAATCGCATCAGGGACTGCCGATTTACTCGGCGAAGAGCAAGCCTCGGCCGCGACCCGGCATGGCCCTGCCCGCGGCGGAAACGTTTTACATAGTGCTGCCCAGACCGCAATTGCTGGTCGGCAGCAACGACCAGCAGCGGTTGAAAGCGGCCATCGACCAGGCCAAAGAGGGACGCGGCGGGGCCATCGACCTGCCCAGCGGGCACGATCTTGCCGTCCGCATCAAGGATTTCAGCCAGCTCGAACGCGGCGCGGCATTGCCCGCCGGCGCGGCGAGCAGTGATTTTGTGGGAGCAATGGGCACGCTCGACTGGAACGATACACTTTCTCTTGATGTGCAGCTCGACATGAAAGACGCGCAGAAGGCCACCGAGCTCGATCAGAAGATCAAATCTTTTTTGCAAATGCTCGCGATGCTGTCAAAGCAGGGCCAGCCCAACGCGCCGGATTTCGCGAATGCGATTAAAGTGTCCGCCACGGGCGCTCAGCTTCGGTTGAGTGCGGCCGTGCTCACGAGCCAACTATCATCGCTTGCCGCGTCGGCGCCCCAGCCGCCCAATATGCCAGGCGGCGGCGGCGCTCCTATGGGGATGCCGGCAGGAAATCCCGGGGGCCAGACGCCCGGCGGAACACCACCGGGCGGACAGACGCAGCCGATGGTCCCGTCCGGCACACCGCCGGTCCGATGATTGTCGCGCGGTGTTTTGATCCATTGAGTTCCTCAGCTCGACAAAACCTTTGCCGCTTCGTCGCATAGCCGCTGGGCTTCCGCCCGTGTTTGTGCCTCGGCGATCGCACGCACAATCGGCTCCGTGTTGCTGGCGCGGACCAACAGCCACTTGTCCGGCCAATCGAGCCGCAAGCCGTCGAGCGGACTAGAACGCGCATCGCCGAAGTGTTTCTCAAGTGCGGCCAGCCGAGAGGCGTCCTGCGCGCCAGGCGAGCTGGTCTTGGTCTTCACGATCTCGTAACGGGGTAATTCGTCGGTCAATTGGCTGACCGTCAACCGCCGAGTCGCCAGAGCGTCTAGCACCAACGCCATGCCAGAAAAACTGTCGCGCACGTAGCCGACGCGAGGGTCGATCACGCCGCCGTTTCCCTCGCCGCCCAAGACCGCCTGCCTGGCACACATACAATCGACCACGTTCGCCTCGCCCACGGCCGAGCTGAAGAAGGGCACCCCCTTCTCCGCCGCGATGTCTTGCGTCATGCGGCTGGTCGAGCAATTGGTCACGACCGGCCCCGGCCGTTGGCTTAGAACGTGTTTCATGCATAAGGCCAAAGTATATTCCTCGCCAATGTATCGGCCCTTCTCGTCGATGATCGCCAGACGGTCGGCATCGGGATCCTGACAAAAAGCGATGTCCACGCCGCTTTTTTGGACCTGATGCGCGACCTCGGCGAGATTTTCAGCGGTTGGCTCGGGCGGATGATTGAAACGCCCATCGGGCTCACCGCCCAGCAACTCAACTTGGCAACCGAGGGCGGCCAAAAGTTCGGCCCCTAGCAGACTACCAGCCCCGTGGTTGCTATCGAGCAGCACTTTGAAACGACGCCGGCGGATTCGTTCGACGTCGACCGTGGCGAGCACCAGATCGAGGTGCCGGCGCAGCGGATCGCCGCAGGGCCGTGATTGCCCGAAGGTGTCGTGCCGCGCCCACGCGGGCTCACCTCTCCGGTAGAGAGCGGCGACTTCCTCACCCAGCTCGGCCGGAACGACGCGTCCTTCGTTGGAGAACAGTTTTAGCCCGTTGTACTCGGGTGGATTGTGACTGGCCGAAATCTGTATGCCGCCGGCGGCCGCGAACTGCCGCACCAGCACGCCCGTGGTGGGTGTGGCGGCAATGCCGGCGTCGATCATGTCGCGGCCAGCCGAGAGCAATGCCCCGCGGATGCAATCTGCCAGTGCCGCGCCGGTGGCCCTTCCATCGCGAGTGAGCACGAAAGGGCCCGGCGGTGCGACCTCGGCGAACGCGGCCACATAGTGCATGGCGACGAGCGGCGTCAAGCTTTCGCCAACGACGCCACGCAAGCCTGAGACGCTGATAATCGGTTCCGGCATTTTAATCCTCGTTGTTGTGCAGCCAATGCCCGCGCTACGTCTGTGGACGGAACGCCTTTGCGGTGGCGACGTAATGCTCGGCGCCGCGGCGGTTGCGAGCAATTTCATCGGGCGCGAGCGAGCGCACCACTTTGCCCGGCAAGCCCATGACCAGTGAACCCGGGGGCACGACGGTCCCTTCGGTCACCACCGCGCTGACAGCGATCAGACTGTCGCGGCCGATGTCCGCCCCGTTCATGACCACCGCATGCATGCCGACCACGACGTTGTCGCCCACTCGGGCGCCGTGAATGATCGCCGCATGGCCTACCGTAACGCCATCGCCCACGACGCACGGAAAGCCGGGGTCGGCGTGCAGCACGCAACTATCCTGGATGTTCGTGCCGCGGCCAATGCGAATTGCCTCGCTATCGCCGCGAATGACGGCATTGAACCACACGCTCGATGCTTCGCCGATCGTTACATCGCCCACAATTCGCGCACCAGCGGCGACGAACACATCGGCCGCAATCTGCTCGGAGCGGAACCTGGTATGCGGGGGCTGGGTATCACTCATCGTTCAGCAAAAACACGGTCAACGAACGGGCACCGTGCGCTCCAATCACCAGCGATTGCTCGATATCAGCGGTTTTCGATGGCCCGGAAATAAATGCTCCGAAGCCAGGGCGCAAAAACGTCAATCGCTCATAGGCTCGATGCATATTGTCGACAATTTCTCGCGCGGGCACGACTAACGCCAGATGCTGCGCGATGAAATAGACAACGCGTTGACGAACGGCCGCGTCGGTGACCCAGACGGCGCCATTCTCGGCCACGGCAAATTCGCCTGGCAGAATGGCGAAGTCGAGCGATTCCAACTCGTGCGGATCGGCGATGGCGGCAAGGTTGACGTTGCCCGGTCCCACGTCTGGTACCAAAGAGCAAATCTGCCGCGAGTCGCGATAGGCCGGCAACGCCGCCAACTCGCTGTTGATATCAGCGGCATTGCGAACGACCACTGCAAGGCCGCCCACCGATTCTAGCACGGCGGCAAACTGCTGGACCGGCTGTTCATAGCTAGTCCACTCGCGTGCCAGCTCGGGCAGCTCCGCCGCCGGCGGCGACTTTTGGCGGATGGCTGTTAAAATCGCTTGTTTACTGCTCATGCTCGAATCATCGGCGATACTCGTGTAGCACCACAAGACCTACAACGTAAAACCTACATGCTTGGTGGTGTCAGTTATCGTGCTCATCGCCGCCGCGATCTCTTCGGCCGTGAGGTGGTAAATATAGATAGAATACCCGGCACTAGCAACACGGAAGACGCCGTCAAGGTGGTTGACGTTCGGCTTTCGTGCGCCTGCGCGTCGTTACCGCTTATTCCACAACGTGCTCCCTCAGCGGCCGCAGCGGCCGCGTCGGCAAATTAAAATCGACGAGGCGGCGCTTGGGCGCCGGATGGGCCGCCGAGAGGACTTTTCCCACGGCCATGCGCAGCTCCCAAAGGTCTTGCGGCTTGATGCTGCCGTAGTGAATGACGCCGGCGT
>JAICLL010000160.1 GCA_025927475.1 Pirellulales bacterium | reverse complement strand
TTTCCTTGATCCTTCGCTCCGCGAGCTTAGCATTTGACATGTCTTGTCCATCCTTGAACTTGCGTCCTACGAGTAAACCAAATCCCGGCCAGATACATTACTCGGCCCAGCCGACTCCTGCAAACCCGTTCCTGCGCCCTCTGTTCAATTTCTTCCGTGATCCATGTTTCGCGGCGCCCGTGGAATCGGTATATTGACAGGATGGGTAAAAAGAAGCCTGAAAAGCCGGCCAAGGACAAAGAAAACGCCGCCAAGCAGCCGGCCAAAGATGGGCTGCGCGAAACGATCGAGTCGGTGGCGATCGCCTTTATTCTGGCCTTTCTGTTTCGCACATTCGAGGCCGAGGCGTTTGTAATTCCCACCGGGTCGATGGCGCCCACCTTGATGGGCCGCCATAAGGACCTAGTTTGCAAGAACTGCCGGTTTCCCTATCGCGTCAGCGCCAGTGCCGAAGAGCGCGAAGGCCACGGCGCCAAGTGCGAGGTGGTCTCGTCGGTTTGCCCGCAGTGCCGGTATGAAATGCGGTTTGGCCCGACCGGACCCGACGCCGACGAGCCGCACGCCTCGTATCGCGGCGACCGGATTATTGTGGCCAAGTATCCTTACGAGTTTTCCGAGCCGCAGCGTTGGGACGTCGCCGTCTTCAAAAACCCCAACCAGGCCAAGCAAAACTATATCAAGCGCTTGGTCGGGCTGCCCAACGAGACCTTGGTCATTTGCAAAGGCGACGTCTTCACGAGCCGCGACGGCCTGCGCGGCGACGAATGGAGAGCCTCGGACGTGAACGAAATGCAGCGGGCCGGGCAGTTGGCCATCGAGCGAAAGCCGCCCGAGAAAGTTCAGGCGATGCTGCAAACGGTCCATGACAACAACTACCAGGCGCCGCGTATGCCGGCCCGTTGGTGGCCCGACCGCGCCGAGGACGACCATTGGACGCGAATCAACGACGACAAAGGACTGGAGCACGACGGCCAGGGCGGCGAATCGTGGTACTCTTACCGGCACCTGGTGCCCACGCCCGACGATTGGCGAAAGCTGCGGCGGCAGCGGAAGCAGACCGCGGAAGACTTGGAGATCGATGCTGAGCTGATCACCGACTTCTATGGGTACAACACCGGAGAGACCTCCCCGCCGGAACCATCGCCGGCGCGCTACGACCACTGGGTAGGCGATCTGGCGATCGAATGCCGCCTGGCGATCGACGGCACGAAGGGCGAGGCCTTGCTGGCGTTGGTCGAAGGCGGGTGCTTCTTTGAATGCCGCATCGATGTCGAAACCGGCATGGCAAAGCTTTCCATTTCCGACGATCCGGCGTTCGAGCGAACGGTGCAAACCGGCATTCGCGGTCCCGGCACGTATCGTGTGCAATTCGCCAATATCGACGATCAACTGCTGCTCTGGGTCGGCGGCAAGCCGCTGGAATTCGACGGCCGGTTCGGTCCGTTGGCCAACGACGTGCCGACCGCCGACGACTTGCGGCCGGTGCGGCTGGGCAGCAACGGCGCCGCGCTGCGGTTTATTGATTTGCGCGTGCGGCGCGACGTTTATTACATCGCCAGCAGGCACAGCAGAGATCAGAATCTGCCCAGCTCGTTGTCAGCGCCCGAGACCTGGAAAGACTTCGTCTTTGACAATGCGCCGGCGATCGGCTTCCGTCTGGATGCCGATCAGTTCTTGATGTTGGGCGACAACAGCCCGCAAAGCGCCGACAGCCGTAGCTGGCAGGGCGTCGATGAGCGGGGACATACGGAGCATTACGTGCGACGTGATTTGCTGATTGGCAAGGCGGTGTTTATCTACTGGCCTCACGGCGTGCGCGTATTCTCGGATTGGTGGTTCCCGTTTTATCCGAACTTCCCGCGCATGGGGCTGGTCCGGTAACACCAACCCGAAGCGTCGTTTGTATCGCGACAAGGACGATCTCATGGACAACGACAACATCGTCTTGCAGGTCCACGGACTGGTGAAGATTTACGGCCGCCGCCGCGTCGTCGATGGCGTCGATTTCCAAGTGGCCGAGGGCGAGATTGTCGGGCTGCTGGGGCCCAACGGCGCCGGCAAAACCACCAGCTTCCGCATGGCCTGCGGCATGATCGAACCGAACGCGGGCAAGGTGACGCTCGGC
The DNA here is from genome assembly GCA_025927475.1 of Pirellulales bacterium. Lineage (GTDB taxonomy): Bacteria > Planctomycetota > Planctomycetia > Pirellulales > JAICIG01 > JAICLL01. The sequence continues at coordinate 13,196 of JAICLL010000160.1, read as the reverse complement.
GGGCTGGACGTGACCAATTGGCCCATGTATCGCCGCGCCCGTGAAGGCGGCATGGGTTACCTGGCACAGGAATCGAGCGTCTTTCGCAAGCTTTCGGTCGAAAACAATCTGCTGGGCATGATGGAGATGCTCGGCTTCGACCGCAAAACGCGCCGCGCCCGCTGTGAAGAGCTGCTTGAAAAATTCGATATTGCCCGGCTGCGCAAATCGCTGGCCATGTCGCTTTCGGGCGGCGAACGGCGAAGACTCGAAATTGCCCGTTGCCTGGTCTCGAACCCGCGGCTGATTTTGCTCGACGAGCCGTTCACCGGCATCGACCCAGTGACGATCGCCAGCATTCAGCAGATCATTCGCGCGCTGCGTGACAGCGGCATTTCAATCTTAATCACCGACCACCAGGTGCGCGAGACGCTGCAGATTACCGACCGCAGCTATGTGATTCGCGGCGGCCGCGTGCTTTGCCACGGACAGCCGAAGGAAGTGCTCTCGAACCCCGAGGCTCGCAAGTATTACTTTGGCGAGGGCATGGAGGTCGGCTTGCCCGACGCGGCTTGAGCGCTACAACTGCTCGCTTTCCGCCGCGGCGATCAGCTCGCGCACCATGTCGAGCGCGTGGCGCCACTGCTCGGGAAAGCCGGGCGCGAAACCATCGACGGCCTGTTGGGCCTTGTCGATCTTTTTGCGGCGCTGCGGCGGTTCCATGCCCGCCGAGTCGAGCAGGTTGTCGTACACGTCGGCCAGCTTGCACAACTGCACTTCGACGGGGGCGGCGGCCAGGCGCTCGTGATAAAGGCGCTCGCGCTGGTCTTCAGGCTGGCGCTTGTCTTTGGACAGCGCGGCCACGAAATCGGCCACGCGCGGCCCGAATCGCTCGCTCAGGTCGTCGTGGTCGGTCTTGGTGTCTTCGATCGTGTCGTGCAGCACGGCGGCGGCCAAAGTCTCGGGATCGCGCATCCCAAACCGCTCGATCAAGATGGTCATCACCCGTAGCGGATGGGCCAGGTAGGGCGTCTTTTCGTCGTTGCGGAAGTGCCCCTGGTGTGCCCGGGCGGCGAACGAAATGGCTTCGAGCAACGGCTTGATTTCTTGGTGGTCCATCGTGCTTTCGGTGCCTGGAGAGTATGATCTTAGAAGCTCAAACACGAACCCGAAGCGCTAGCGAGGCGGCTGACTACCGGCGCCGATTCTCCTCGCTGGCGCTTCGGGTTAGTATGGTATTGATAGAAACATCCGGCATCTTTATCGACCGACCCCACGCATGACCAACCTTCACTTTCGCGCCGTCGTGCGCGCCGCGGCTGCCTGCCTGTTGACCACCGGCGTTTCCGCCGCCGAGCCGCGGATCAACGTTCTCTTTTTGGGCGACCAGGGCCATCACCAACCGGCCGACCGGTTTGAGCAAATCGTGCCGGTGCTCGCCCGACGCGGCATCGACCTAACATACACCGAAGATCTGCACGATCTCAACCCACGCAAACTGGCCGAGTATGACGCGCTGCTGCTGTATGCCAATATCGATCGCATCGAGCCGGCCGCGGCAAGTGCCTTGCTCGATTACGTCGCCGCCGGGCATGGCTTCGTGCCGCTGCACTGCGCCTCGTACTGCTTTCGCAATTCGCCGCAGATCGTGGAGCTGATGGGTGCTCAGTTCTTGCGGCACGGCACGGGCGTGTTCCGCACCACGATCGCCCGGCCCGATCATCCGCTGATGAGCGATTACGGCGGATTTGAAAGCTGGGACGAAACCTACGTGCATCATCTGCACAACGAGCGCGACCGCACCGTGCTGGCCTATCGTGTCGATGACGAGGGGCGCGAGCCGTGGACCTGGGTGCGTACGCACGGCAAAGGCCGCGTGTTTTACACCGCCTGGGGGCACGATCAGCGGACTTGGGGCGAGCCGGGCTTTCAGAATCTTTTGGTGCGCGGCATTCGCTGGGCGGTGGCGCGCGACCCGCAGGCCGCCGGGCCGTATCCGCCGCTGGCGGCGATTGTGCCCGAAACCACACCCCCGCGCGGCGACGTGCAGCCGTTTGAATACGTCGAGGCCAAGGTGCCTTATTACCCGGCAGGGGAGCGGTGGGGCACGATCGGCGATCCGATTACCAAGATGCAAAAGCCGCTCTCGCCCGGAGAGTCGATGAAGCACATGATCACGCCGGTGGGCTTTGCGGTGCATCTGTTCGCCTCCGAGCCGGACATCGCCAAGCCCATAGCCATGAACTGGGACGAGCGCGGCCGGCTGTGGATTGCCGAGACCTATGATTACCCCAACGAAATGCAGCCGCCGGGCAAAGGACGCGACCGCCTCAAAATCTGTGAAGACACCGATGGCGACGGGCGGGCCGACCGCTTCACCGTGTTTGCCGACAAGCTGAGCATTCCGACCAGCTTTACCTTTGCCCGCGGCGGCGTGATTGTGCATCAGGCGCCCGACACGCTGTTTCTCAAAGACACCGACGGCGACGACCAGGCCGACGAGCGCACCGTGCTGTTTAGCGGCTGGGGAACCAACGATACCCATGCTGGTCCCAGCAACTTGCGGCAAGGGCTCGACAACTGGATCTGGGGTATGGTGGGCTACAGCGGGTTCAATGGCGAGGTGGGCGGCGAGCGGCATCGTTTTGGGCAGGGCTTTTATCGCTTTAAGCCCGACGGCTCGAAGCTCGAATTCCTGCGCTCGACCGACAACAACACCTGGGGACTAGGGCAGAGCGAAGAGGGCCTCGTGTTTGGCTCGACGGCCAACCGCAATCCCAGCGTGTATCTGCCGGTCGCCAACCGCTATTACGAGGCCGTGCGCGGCTGGTCGGCGGGGCCGCTGCGCGGCATCGCCGACACCTATCTGTTTCACGCCATCACCGACAAAGTGCGGCAGGTCGATCAGCACGGCGGATATACGGCGGCGGCGGGCCACGCGCTCTACACTGCCCGGTCGTATCCCAAGAGCTATTGGAACCGCACGGCGTTTGTCACTGAGGGCACCGGGCACCTGGTGGGCACGTTCGCCTTGACGCCCGACGGCGGCAACTTTCATTCGACGAATCCCTACAACCTGCTGGCCAGCGACGATGAGTGGACCGCGCCCATCATGGCCGAAGTCGGTCCCGATGGGCACGTGTGGGTGATTGACTGGTACAACTATATTGTGCAGCACAATCCCACGCCCGCCGGCTTTCAGACCGGCAAGGGCGGGGCCTACGTGACCGACCTGCGCGACAAGCGGCATGGCCGCATCTACCGCGGGGTGTATCACGCCGCGCGCCCCTTGGCGGCTTTCGCTCCGCGCGAGAACCCCGCGTCGGCTTGCGCTCCGCTAAAGCAACGCCCTGTCGAAGAGCAGACGGCCACCAACGGCGGACTTTCGCGGAGCGAAAGACCACAATGCGGACTTTCGCGGAGCGAAAGACGACAAACCGCGCCGCTGTCGTTGGCTGGCGTTGCGTCGCCGCAGTTGGTCGAAATCTTGCGGCATGAAAACATGTTTTGGCGGCTGCATGCCCAGCGGCTCTTGGTCGAGCGGGGCGACCGCGAAATCGTGCCGCTGCTGATCGAGCTGGTGCAAAACCCCGCAGTGGATGAACTCGGCTTAAATACAGCGGCCATTCATGCTCTGTGGACGCTGCACGGCCTGGACGCACTCGACGATGCAGGCTCAGCGGCGACGACCGCCGTGATCGGCGCTCTCAAGCATCCGTCGCCGGGCGTGCGCCGCAACGCGGTCGAAGTCTTGCCGCGGTCAAACGAATCGGTCGCCGCCATTCTCGCAGCGTCGTTGCTGGCCGACGACGATGCCCAGGTTCGCCTGGCGGCGTTGCTGGCGTTGGCCGACATGCCCGGAGACGAGCAGGCGGGGGCGGCAATCGCCGCGCTACTCGCGCAGCCGCAAAACTTGTTCGACGCCTCGCTGCGCGACGCCGCCACCGCCGCAGCCGCCGCACATCACCAGGGCTTTCTCACCGCGATCCTCTCTCTCCCTCCGGGAGAGGGCCGGGGTGAGGGGGCCGGTGGCCGGGGCAGAGCCTTGGCGATGCCCCGGAAAAATACCTCGCCGGTTACGCGCCCGGATCGCGGCGGGCGTCAACTCCCTCCGGGAGAGCGCCGAAGTGAGGGGGCATCGTCCGCGGCTGCACGCTATTTTGCCATCCTCTCGATCGTCGCCGAGCATTCCGCTCGCGGCGGCCAGACCGAGGCACTCGACGCTTTGATCTCAGCACTCGCCGAGGCCGATCCGCAGATCGCCGAGGCCATCGTCGCGGGGCTATCAAAAGGCTGGCCGAAAAACCAGCCGGTCGCGCTCGGCGATCGCGCTCAGCAATCGCTCAAAAAGCTGCTGCCGCGGTTGCCGTCGGGTGCTCAAGGACAGCTTGTGAAACTCGCGGCGGCCTGGGGCAGCGAAAGCCTGGCGGAGTTCGCCGACGAAATCGCCCGGTCGCTGCTGGGCGCCATTGCCGACGAGCAGCAAGGCGACGAGCCTCGCCTCGCCGCCGCCCGGCAACTGGTCGAGTTCCGCGGCAGCCAGTCGGACATTGTCGACGATCTGCTGCGAACCATTGTCTCGCCGCGCTCTTCGCCCGAGCTGGCGGCGGGCTTCATTGATGCTCTGGCGGCCAGCGAAGCGGCGGAAGTCGGCCCCGCGCTCATCGGCCAGTTCGCCGTGCTCACGCCGGCGGCCAAATCAGCCGCTGTGCGCGTGCTGCTGGCCCGGCCCGGCCTGACGCGCGCCCTGCTCGACGGCGTCGCCGAGCGTAAACTGCAACTTGCCGATCTGACGCTCGATCAAAAACAGGCCCTGGCAAATCACCCCAATCGCCGTCTTGCCGCTCGGGCTAAAGAATTGTTGGCCGGCGATTCGGGCTTGCCCAGCCCCGACCGCCAGAAAGTGCTGGAAGAGTTGCTGCCGCTGGCTCAAAAAACCGGCAATGTCACCGCCGGCAAAGAAGTCTTCAAAAAGCAATGCGCCAAATGCCACACGCACAGCGGCGAGGGCGCGAAAGTCGGCCCCGATCTGACCGGCATGGCGGTGCACCCAAAGACCGAGCTGCTCACTCACATTCTCGATCCTAGCCGCAACGTCGAGGGCAACTACCGAGTGTACACCGTGGTGACCGACGATGGCCGCGTGCTCAACGGGCTGCTGGCCGCCGAGACCAAAACCTCAATCGAGCTGATCGACGCCGAGGCCAAGCGCCACGCGGTGCTGCGCGAGAATATCGACGAGTTGGCGGCGTCGAGCAAATCGCTGATGCCCGAGGGCTTTGAAAAGCAAGTCCCGCCCGACGACATTATCAACCTGCTGGAGTTTTTGACTCAGCGGGGCAAGTATCTGCCGCTGGACCTGCGCCGCGCGGCCACGGCGATCAGCACGCGGGGCATGTTTTACAGCGAAGAAGCCGGGGCCGAGCGGCTGATCTTCGCTGACTGGTCTCCCAAGACGTTCGAGGGCGTGCCGTTCACGCTGATCGACCCGCAAGGCGACCGCGTGCGCAACGCGATCATGCTCTATGGGCCGACCGGCAAATTTCCGCCCACGATGCCCAAATCGGTCGAGCTGATCTGCCACGCGCCGGCTCGGGCGATTCATTTTCTCAGCGGCGTGAGCGGCTGGGGCGCCCAGGGCGAGTTGGAAAACGGCTCGGTCTCGATGATCGTGCGGCTACACTACGCCGACGGCCAAACCGAAGATCATCCGTTGCGCAACGGCGAATATTTTGCCGACTACATCGGGCGTTTTGACGTGCCGAAATCGAAGTTGGCCTTCATGCTCCGCAGTCAGCAACTGCGCTATTTTTCGATCGCGCCAGAGCGGGCCGAGCCCATCGACCGCATCGAGCTGGTCAAAGGACCCGACCACACCGCGCCGGTGGTGATGGCGGTGACGGTTGAGGGGCCGTGAAATGCGGAGTGCGGAGCGATGACACGTCTTTGGACCTTCCAAAGCAAAGCGATTCTTGCGGGGATTGAGGCGAACGGACTTCACACCGCTTCTTGGGAAACCGCGTCGGAGAGTTTTCGCCCCGCCTATCGCTGGATGGCCAAGTGCCTGGGAGAATTCGTAAACCACGCGCTTAACGCCCCGCCGGTGTGGTGCTGGCATTCTTGTCAGAGCATCGGCATGGCTCCGACGGTTGATACGGCTCGCTCGCTGCTGAGCGACTACGACATCGAACGCGGCATGGTAGTCATCGAATTAGAGGTTCCTCCCGCGTCGCTGCTGGCATCGTCGTACCATGAGTGGAACGAATTCCTCGATCGTACAATCGAGTGCGGCTCGGCGCCTACTGAACGCGAATGGCGCTCAATGTTCGATGTCCCTCCGGTGAAGCATCGTGGCGACGACATTCAGGCGGTGATTCCGCACATCGAATGCGATTGGGTCATCGCGTCGCGGCCACTTGTCATAGCAGGCCGCGACAAGACTGACGCAGTTTGATTGAGATGCCGTGCAAACATCAATTGCGGCCTGCTACTGCGATTCCTTGGGCGGGGCGAACTTGAGCTTCTCGATCAGCTTGACAATGTGGCCGTCGGGCGTGACCTGCCCGGATATGGCCGTGATGGCCTGCACCACCTCGCTGTAGTGCAGATTGTAATCGGCGTCGATTTCGGCCTCGGCCTCCGAGCGCAGGCCGGGGCCTTCGTCGGTGCCCACCATCTGCATGATCGCCTCGTTCAACTCAGAGAACTTTTTAAAGGGGCGCTCGCCCATCTGAATGCCAGCGAGCCCCCCCTGGTCGTTAGCCGTCAGGCGAATGCGAATGGGAGGCAGCGGCGGCTCGTCGGCGCTGGCCGAGGGGCCGGCAACCAGCGGCATCTTGATGTTGAAGTCGCCCTCTTGCGTGACGATCTTGAAGCTCATCACGAAGAAGGTGAGCAGTTGAAACACGATGTCGATCATCGGCGTCATCTGCATATCGACTTTGTCGTTGCCCGCCGCGGCGGATTTGCGAATTTTCATGGCTGCCTCACGGTGCTCGCTCTTGCTTGACGCGCAGCGCGAACTTTTCAAAGCCGCGTTGCTGGCATTGCTTGATCAGCTCTTGCACCAGGCCGGTTTTGGTCCTGGCGTCGGCGCGGATGATGACCGAGGCGTCGCCCACTTTTTTGCCTGGCTGCCGTTCAATCACGTTGCGTTCGATTTGCAGGCGAGGTCCCATCTCGTCGACGCGCACCTTGTCGCCGCCGATCAGCACCAGCCCCTCCTCGCTCAATTGCAAGGTCAGCGGAGACTCCAGCGGAGCGTCGGGCGGTTTGGCCAGCTCGCTCGAAGGCAACTTGATCCGCTGGTCTTGATCGCTGTCCGAAAAGTTGATCAGCACCATGAAAAAGGCGATCAACTGAAACGTCATATCAATCATCGGCGTCATGTCCGCCTCGGCCGAGACGCTATATTCTTTTCGTTTGGCGGGCATGGCTACGCCTTTTTGCCCATGGTCGAGAAGCGGCTCATCAGCCCCTCGCTGACAATGCCCACCTCCAACGTCAGCCGCGCCATCTGGTTGCGCATGATGCCAAAGATGGCGATGGCTGGAATGGCCAGCCAAAGGCCGACCAATGTGGTGACCAATGCCATCGAAATGCCTTGGGCGAGTTCCGCCGGCTTCGGCTGGGTCGGGCTGGTGGCGATCACTTGGAACGACGCCACCATGCCATCGACCGTGCCCAGCAGTCCGACCATCGGGCTGATCGTGCCGATCAGGGCGATATAGCCCAGCCGGTGTTCGAGCTTCATGGTTTCTTCTTCGCCGACTTCCTGCATGGCCTCAATGGCCTGCGGATAACCCTGCGAGAGTTTTCCCAGGCCCGCGGAAAGCACGTGGCCCAGGAATGAGTCGTCGTTTTTGGCCAGGTCGTAAGCTTCCTGATAGCGTTTTTCGTTGAGGTGGGCCTCGAAGGCCTCGATCAGCTCAGGCGGCACGATGGCCGAGCGCCGCAGCGTGAGCACGTTCATGACGATCAGCGCCACGAACACAAACGACAGCGCCAAGAAGGCGATGGTGTATCTCCAGCCGAGCGCCTTGAAGAAGAACTGCAATTGGCTTTCGGTCGGGCCTGAATTGGCGGCATCCGCGGCGGGGGCGCCGCCTTCGTCATCCTGAGCCTGAGCGACCGAGGCGCCCGAAAGCGTAAACACGCCAAAATCGAACAACGCCAGCAGCGCAACGCCGCAGCAGGCCACGGCCGTCCAGCCGCGGCAGGCCCGAAAAATCCGAGAACGCATGATCGCCTCCGAAAAGAGATGTCTCTGTGCCAGTTTAGTTTGGTTGCTCGGCGGCGTAAAGCGGCGCGAGTATTGTCGTCTTTCGCTCCGCGAAAGAAACGTGCTTTCGCGGAGCGAAAGCCGACCAACGCAATACGTTACATTTTCGCCCAAGGGCTGTTCGGATATCGTTCTTTGAGCAGTTGCGCCGCCTGCGTCGCGCGGTCGAGCTTGCCAAGCTGCTGCTGCAAGGCCGCCAGGTTCCACAGCGCTTCGGCGTGAGTCTGCGGATTGGCGAAGTACAGCAAGTCAACGTGCAAGAACGCCAACAGCGCCGGCTTGGTCTGGTCGAGCTTGCGCAAACAATTGCCCAGGGTCACATAGGCCCGGGCGTGCAGCTCGTTCTCCTCCTCTGGGTTTGGCAGCTTGCCGATTACCTCTTCGGCCAGCTTGACGCCATCCTGCGGCTGGCCGGTTTCGCCCAGGCAAGCCGCCTTGCCGAGCATGGCCGCCAGTTTTTGCGATTCGCCGGCGTCGTCCGACTTGTCGACCAAGCCCAGCGCCGTCTCGAATTCCTTGAGCGCTTCGGGGAACTTCTTTTCGGCCAGCTTGGCGCGGCCCACGTCGACGCTCGAGCGAATCTTGTAGCCCGGCAGCGGCGAATCGGCCAGCGTCTTGTAGAACCGGGTGGCGGCCTCGTATTTGCCCAGGGCCGAAGCCAGATCGCCGGCCAACTCGTTGGCCGGGTAATAGTGATAGCTGTTGCCGTTGGCGTCGATAAACGCTTTGAGCTGCCTGCCGGCTTCGGCCAGGTCGCCGCCGCCGCCCAAGGCCAACTGCGCGTGGCAATAGGCCTTGAGCCAAACAATGTCTTGCTTCACGTCGGCCTTGCTGACCGAGTCGGCCTCGATTTTATCGAGGTCTTTCAAGGCGTTTTCATACGCCCCGCTGCTTACCTTGTTGCGAATCAGGTTCAACTGCGGCGGCTCTTCGTCGATGCGGATCGATTGGATCTCGTAGGTCGGAATCGTATCTTGCTTGCCGCTCTTCTCAAACTTCACTTCGTCTTTGCCGAGCGAAACGATCGTACCGCGCACCACGTCGCCGTTGGTCTTTTTGATCTGGTCGTCGGCCCGGGCGGCTTGGTGGGCGGCAAGAAGAACCACTCCCACCAAGATCGGACGATGTATCAGCGACGATGGGCTCATAATCAGGATGGATCGCTTTTTCATGGCTTCTCTTGGAATGTCAGAACGTTCGCGGAACGCCACGGAGGGCGTTCCCTACAGACCACTCACCACTCACCACTCACCACTCATCACTCACCACTCATCACTCACCACTCATCACTCACCACTCATCACTCACCACTCTTCTTCGCACTCACCGGTTCGGCCTTGGTTCCCTTCTTGGGCTTGGCCATTTCGGCGGGCAGGCCGGTGGGCTTTTTGCCCAGCAATCGCTGGATCTGCTTCAGCAGGTCGTCAAATTTTTTCTGCCAATCGGGTCCGCCCAAGGTGGGACGAATCTGATGGGTAAACAAAATATCGGTCTCGGCCTTTTGCAGACCGTTGGTTTTGTCTTTGCCGCTTTTTTGCTTGGCGTATTCCATGCGGCATTTGGCCAGGTGATAGCGGGCAAGATAGAAGTAATCTTGCATGCGGCTGTCTTTCAGCGGCTGCGTGCGGATGGCGATCCGCGCCCAACCCCAAAGGAGCTTGTCTTCGCGGCCGCTTTTGGTTTTGAAGTTCACCGCGCCGCCCATCGCCTCGAGATACCGCTTCGTTTCCTGCGCGCCCCATTCCTGATAAGTGGTGGCCGCCTCGATCTGGGCATCGATCATGTTGGCGTGGGCCTTGAGCAATTCCTTCAACAACTCGATGGCGCCCTCGAAGTTTCGCAAGGCCCGCTCGGTCTTGGCCATCCGCAGCCGCACCACCGGCTGGGCGCCCTGGGGAGCGAAGGCGGGGTCTTGCTGGATCTGCCCCAAGATTTTCTTGTCGATCTCGAGCGATTTGTCGTAATAGGTTTTGGCCTCGGCCGGCACGTCTTTGGCCGACGGGTCGTCGTAGCCCGTGCCGAGGCTATAAAACGTGGCCGCCACCCAATTGAGCGAATTGAACGTGTTGCCCTTCTCGCGCTGCGAAATGCGTTGCAAGAAAAGCTGGAACCCTTGCGAAACCTTCTTTAACTCGTCGGTCTTGTTCTCTTGCCGCAGCCGCTGCACCTGCGCCTCCAGCTCGCGGCCCAGGGCGATATAGATGCGCGTCAATTGACTGGCGGCATCGGCGTCGCCGCTTTCGCCCACCAGCTTTTCCAGGCCGTCCATGGTTTGCTCGGCCTTGTCGAGGGCCTCGGTGGCCACGTAGGCGCGCAAGGCCAGCTTGTAAGCCTCGACGGCGTAGTTGAACTTGCCGGGGAATTGCGTGGCGGCATGCCGGGCGGCGGCCAGCGTGAGCGGCCCTATCTTGGGATCATTGAGTAGTTCGAGCGCCTGCGTGGCCTGGCCCGATTCCAGATCGATCTGCGCCAGCGAAAACATCGCCAGGGCCATCTCTTGAGTCACGTCGCTGCCGCCCGATTCGACCGCGGCGCGAATCCGCTTCGCGCCGTCTTCGAGCATTTTGCGCGAGGTGGCCGCCATCTGGTCCAGCTCGGCCTGGGGTGGACGCTGGGCATCGTCTTGTCGTCCGGCTTGCAAATAGCCGGCCCACAACGAGCGGCCCAGCTTCAGCTCGGCGGTGGCCCGCCGGGGCGAATCGTCGGGTATCTTGGCAAGGTACTCGGCGGCCAGCTTGGGTTGCTGGCCTTGCACCGCCAGATCGATCAGAATGGTCCAGGCGTCGTCGGCCTCTTCCTGGCCCGGCCAGGCGCGGGTGATCAACTCGGCCAGCTCGATCATCTTCTGCTTATCGAACTGTTTGTCTTTCTTCTCGACCAGCGGCTTTGAGTAAGCCTGCGTGTAGGCGAGCATGGCGATCTTGGCGCTTTGACGAGCGATCGGATTGCTCGAATAATGCTTGGCGATGAATTCGCCCAGCACGGCGGCCTCGTAGTAGTTGCCGGCTTGGAAATCGAGAAACGCCAGGTAGTAGCGGACCGCGTTGACGTCGTCGAGCGAGGTCTCGGCGTTGCGCAGCTCCAACGCCCGCTTGAACAATTTCGCCGCTTTGCCACGCAGTCGGTCGGCCTCGGCCTGATACTTGGGCACGTTCTCCTGGTCGTTCATGGTGGGGGCCATTTTGATGGCCGCCAGCTTGTCTTGCGACAGATCGAGCGCGTCTTTGGCCTGGTCGCGCGCCTCGGCAAAGGTGGTCGGCTCTTTCGGCTCGCCGGCCGATTCGCCGCCCGGCAGTTTCTGATAAAGCTGCTTGGCCTCGTCGCGATAGTCGCCTGGGTTCTTCGAGACAAACTGCGCGTGCTTGCGTGCGGCGGCCAGCGCCTCTTTCTTGCGAGGCTCGTCTTCTTTCTTCGTCAGCGAGTCAGCCAGCAGCTTGTCGGCCAAGGCGGTGTAGTAGCGGATGGCCAGGCCCTCGGGCGAGCGCTCGACGGCGGCGTTCGCGCGGCCGAGCCACTCCTCGCCGCGCTCGGCCGCCCGTTCGTAGTTCTTTTCTTTGTCGCTGGTCCAGCATTGCATGGCCAGCGGCAAGGCCGAAGCTTTCAAGCGGCGAAAGGCTTCTTCGTCGTCGGGCAGGTTCAGCACGTCTTCGTACATGCCCAGGGCTTTTTTGTAGTCGCCCAACTCCTGGTAGCACTGCGCCTGGCTCAGCCGGGCGAAAAAGCCGGCAACTTTCTTACGGTGCTTCTCGTAAGTGGCGCCGTGCTTGTCGGCGGCTTGCTGAAGCAGCTTCTTTTGTTCCGCCGAGCCGGGCGGGTAGGTCTTCGACATCTCATACAGCACGCCCGCCGCGTAGATGTGGGCCATCAGGGCGTCTTGCCGCGCCTTCTCGCGGGCCTCGATCTTGTCTTGCTCCTTCTTCTTGTCGAGATTGATCGGGAACGATTTGGCCTTGGCGGTCAGCTTCTGATCGGCCTCGTCGAACACTTTTTTCGCCTGCTCAAACAGCTCGCGGGCTTGCTTGACCAGGGTGTCTTTCTTGGCGGCGTTGGTCGGGCGGTTCGCCTGATCGCGGAGGCTTTTTGCCCGTTCGACCAGCACATTGCCCAACTCCAGCTCGGCGTTGGCGGCCAGCGGGTTCGAGGCGTTGGCCTTGATGAAATCGTTAAAGCGATCGCGGGCGCGGTCGAGCAGCTTGGCCTTGGCGCTCAGATCGCGCTCGGCCTGAGCGGCCCGCATCAGCAGCCGGCCTTCGTCGAACGGCATCTGCTGTTTTTGCGCCTCGTTGAGCAACGGGCTGCCGCGCATGGACTCGATGTAATCGAGCGCCACGTCGTACATTCCCTGGTCGGTCAGGGCCTTCAGAAATTCTTCATATTGCTCAACGGCGCCGGCCGGTTTGGCCAGCAAGGCGCACACCAAGACCAGCGCGCACCAGCAGATTTTTCGCCAGCCGATAGCCCGATTGGCCGACTTCAGCCAGGTAGCCCCGGCCCTTGTGGCCGGCATTTCACCAACAAGGCCGCATGAGAGATGGAGTCTCATCCCTGTCGTCCTTTTGAACATAACGCGAATGGACATCCGGCCGCGGGCGTTCCGGAACCGGCGACGGAGGCAATCTTGAGAAGATGCCTATGGTTCCAGCTTATCGAACCGTGGCCAGAGAAGCAACCGCCGACAAAGGGGTTCAGGGTTCAGAATCCTGGCGCCGGGTATTGCCCGAGTTGCCGACTTTGCAACTCGCACACGCGCAAGAGACCCAAACCACAAGCGCGCACCGTTCGACCATCCACAAGTATGGGCGTAGGAACACGTCTGTAAGCTTTTAGGCGGCAAGCCGGTAGCTAACCTCTTGGCACCTTGGTGAAAAAGGAGAGATTGGGCGAGTCTGTATCCAATTCTGGAGTCGGTCGTCGTCACTTAGGCGCGCGGCCCGCA
>JAICLL010000069.1 GCA_025927475.1 Pirellulales bacterium | reverse complement strand
CCGCTAAGGCGACCAAGAAATCCGAGGACGGTACTGCTGCCGCCGCGGACGCGCCAGCACCCGCGGTCGCCGAAGCGCCGGTGAAACCGAAGGCCGCGCTTTCTGCAGCCGACAAGATTGCGATGATGCGCGCCGCCAAAGCCGCCAAAAAACCCGAGGACGGTCCTGTCGAGGTCGCAGCAGATGCGCCAGCACCCGCGGTCGCCGAAGCGCCAGTGAAACCGAAGGCCGCGCTTTCGGCAGCCGATAAGATTGCCATGATGCGGGCCGCCAAGAACAGCGCGGCTTCGGCGGCGCCGATGGCGGCGGCAACGCCGGCCGCCAAACCCACCAGCGCCGCCGAGAAAATCGCCTTGATGCGGGCGGGTAAGGCGGCGTTGGCCGGAGCAGCCGCCCCGATGTCGCCTGCGCCCAGTCCCGCGGCAAAACCGCCTTCCCCGGCCAAGCCGGCCCCCGCTGCCAAGCCCGCTCCCGCCGCGAAGCCCACGCCCGCCGCCCCGCGGAAGAAACCAGCCGATGACGACTGGAAACAAGCTTGTCCGGAGTTCGTGCGTTTCTATCTGGAACAGGTGCGGCCTTTCCTGGGCGTGCGCTATATGAGGCAAAGTCTGCTGGCCGATGGCGTGCAGGCCGAAGGGCAATTCGCGGCGATCGGCGCGGTCTTGCCCGAGCCGTTGCAGCCGGTGATCGCGCGCCTGGCGTCGTTGTGCGAAGAGCGGCGGCAGTTGGCTACGCAGGTGCGCGTTCATCATTGGCTGCACGGATGGCTGCTGTTGCACGTGCCACTGTCGGTGGCGCTGTTGGTGTTGGGCGTGGTACACGTCGTCGCGTCGTTATATTATTGATGGAAGCGTGTCATGCCGGTTGATCGCACGAGCATTACTCTGGCGCAGCGGGTCGATCTCGGTTTTCCGCGACGGCCCAATCGGTTGCGGCGCTGGCGGCGAGGTCTTTCGTGGGGCGCGCTGGTGCTGGGCTTGCTGTGGCCGACCGTCGCCGCCGTGCGAAATCAGCGGCGGTTGTACGAAGCGGGGCCGGTATCGCAAGCTCACCAATTGTGGGCCAACGATTGCCGCCAGTGCCATGTAGACACCTGGGCGCCCGCGGCACGGCTGGCCACGTTCGATGCGGAGATCCGCTCGACGCCCGACGCGGCGTGTAGCGTGTGTCATGCCGGCGCGCCCCACCACGCCGCCCGGTCTGGCCTCTCGATGAGCTGCGCCGACTGCCACCAAGAACACCGCGGGCATGACGCGTTGGCCCGCATGGCCGACCAATTCTGCACGCGCTGCCACCACTCGCTCGAAGCCACGCTCGACCGGCCGCCGCAGTTTGTCTCGCAGGTTGATTCGCTGGCGACCCACCCCGAGTTTGCCTTGCTGCGTCCGGTCGAACGAGTTGCCGGCCAGCAGACTGCGCGGCGCGGGCCAGCCGCGGCAGACGGCGACCAGTGGCGCGATCCGACGCCGCTGCGTTTCAATCATGCCAAGCACCTGGCGCCGCAAGGCTTGCTGCGGCTCGACGGCAGCCGCCAAAAGCTTGAGTGCGGCGCGTGCCACGAGGGGCGGCCCGGTTCGGGTGAAATCTTGCCCATCCGTCACGATCGGCATTGCGCCGCCTGTCACGACAACGAGCTGCAGTTCGATAGCCTGCGGTTTGCCGGTCGGCCGGTGCCGCATGGTTCGGCTGAGTTGGCTCGGGCAGCGATGATCGAACTGTATAGCGAGTATCTTGCCGCGCCGCGTGACGACGACCCCGAGCCGCTGCCCGAGGCGCCGGTGCGCGACGTGCCCGGCCAGCCCACGGTGGTCAGCGAAGAGGGCTGGCAGTGGGTGCAAAGCCGGCTGGCGGCGGCGGGGCAATTGCTGTTTGGGCGGCACGAGCACGGCTGCCGCTATTGCCATACCGAGGTCGAGCGGGCCGAAACCGGCGCCTGGCAGGTCCCACCGCCGCGTATTCCCGAGCGCTGGTTCGTACACAGTGTGTTTCGCCACGATACGCACCGGCTGCTGAATTGCACGGCCTGCCACCACGACGTTGAGCGGAGCAGCCAGACGTCCGATATTCTGTTACCGAAGGTGGAGAACTGTCGGCAGTGCCACGCGACAAAGGCTGCGGGTGGCAGCGCACGTGCGGATTGTGTCGAATGCCACGAATATCATCACGGCGCCGGCGACGATCTCGACGGTCCGTTTTCGCTCGACTTGCAATTAACCGCGCCAGAGAAAGTGCGCCGGCCCTGGAGCCTGTCGGGGCGGGGCGAAGGAGCAGCGCCATGATTCGCCCCAGATCGGCTTTCGCTCTGCCAAAGCACCCGTGGCGCCCAAGGTCGGCTTTCGCTCCGCGAAAGCACGCCGCGTGCGTCACCGTGGCGATCGTTGCGCTCGCATCCCTGACCTCCGCCGCCGAGCCACCGCCCGAGACCATTGCCGCGCCGGCGGCCAGCCGTTTTCAATTTCACCGGGCAGGTTCGTGCGCCGCACAAGCTTGTCATGGCGACGTGCGCGCCGACAATGTCTTTCCGGAAATCTGGGGCAACGAGCTGAGCATCTGGATCGAGCGCGATCCGCACGCGCAGGCGTTCCAGGTGCTCTCCAACGCGCGATCGCAGGCGATGGCCAAAGTGTTGGGATTGAGCGAGCCGGCATATCGTGCCCGTCAATGCTTAGTTTGCCATTCGCCGGCCGATGCCGAGCGGCCTCCCGCTGACGATCTGGCGTCGGCCGATGGAGTAAGCTGCGAGGCGTGTCATGGCCCGGCCGAGAAGTGGCTGGTTGCGCATACGCAGCGCGGCTGGCGCGAAAAATCGCCCGCCGAAAAAGCACGCTATGGCATGAACGACACCGACGATCTGCTCACCCGCGCGCAAAGCTGCACGCCCTGCCACGTCGGCGCGGCCGAGCAACCGGGCGAACCGGGCGGCCACGTCAACCACGATCTGATCGCGGCGGGGCATCCCGCCTTGAAGTTCGAGTTCAGCGCCTATCTGGCCAAAATGCCCAAGCATTGGGACGAGCATGCCCTCGATGCCACGCGGGCCGACACTTACGATCCGTCGTTTGAGGCCCGGGCCTGGGCGACCGGGCAGGCGGTGACCGCCGGCGCCTCGCTCAAATTGCTCGCGCACCGCGCTTCGCCCGACAGCGGCAGTCCCTGGCCGGAGTTTGCCGAGTATAACTGTTGTGCCTGCCATCACGACTTGCAGCCGGCGGGTTGGCGTCAAGCGGAATATGCTTCGCGCCGCGGGGCGGCTCTGCCCGGTTTGCCCGCCTGGGGCACTTGGTCGCTGCCGATGATCGACGTGCTCGCCGAGACGCGCCCGAGCCGCTCGGACGACATCGCGGCCAAAGTGGCCGTGCTGGCGCTGCAAATGAAATCGCCGGGGGCCGATCGCCGGCAGTTGGCCGCCGGCGCCGCCGCGGCTGCCGGCGTGCTTCATCGCTGGGCGGCCGGGCTCGGCCAAAAAAGGTTCAACGCCGGCGAGTTGGCCAATCTGCGCGCCGCGCTGGGCAATGCCGCGCCGCGGCTCGTCGAGACCGATTGGGACGCCGCCGCACAGTTTTATCTGGCGGTGGTGGCGTTGCGATTGGCCGATCGACCGTCGCTCGACAGCCCCGCGCTGGTCGGCTCGCTCAAGCAGTTGCGCGGCAGTCTGATGTTTCCATCGGCCACCGTCGCGGGCGATTCGCGCCGATACGACAGCCCGCGGGATTTCGATCCACGGCAATTCGCCGAATCGATCGATTCCATCGAACGCCTTTTGGCACCGTGAATCCCGGCATCACCATGAGCGCTGACAAAACTCTTCGCGGTGGCCGGGGCAGAGCCTTGGCGATGCCCCGTCGTTTGCGATTTTGGATTTTCGATTTTGGATTTTCGATTTGGCCGGGTGGAGTTCTTTTGTTGCTGTTGGCGCTGTCCGCTCAATCGGCTGCGGGGCAAGATGCTCAGCCTGCGTTCATCGGCGTCGTCGAATGCGCCCGCTGCCACCGCAGCCCGACGCCCTTGGACCAGGAAAGCGGGGCGACCGACTGGGCGGCGCTCACCGAGTTCGACACCTGGTATCGGCACGACAAGCATAGCCAGGCATTCAAGCTGTTGGACAGCGAGCGCGGGCGGCAGATGGGCCAAATTCTCGGCATCGACGTGCTGCACGACGCGCAATGTCTGAGCTGCCATTGCAATCTGCTGCCGCACCTGCCGCCGCTGAGCGAGCTGGAGCAGAAGCAAGGCGTAAGCTGCGAGTCGTGCCATGGCCCCGGCTCGGACTATGAAAAGCCACATCGCGACCCAAGCTGGCGCCGGCTGCCGGGCAGCGAAAAAGAAAAACTCGGCATGGTCGATGTGCGCGACCCGCGCCGCCGGGCAAAACAATGCCTGAGCTGCCACGTGGGAAACGCCGCCGAAGGCAAGCTGCTGACGCACGCCATGTACGCCGCCGGGCATCCGCCGCTGCCCGGCTTCGAAATCGAAACCTTCGCCCGCGAGATGCCGCCGCACTGGCGCCCGCTGGCCGACAAGCCCGCCTTCATCCGTGACGACCCGCGAATCCTCGAAGCGATCCATGAAAAACCGGACGAAGTTCATGCGGCCCGCTCGGTGGTCATGGGCGGCGTGATGTCGCTGGCCGAATCGGTCCGCTTGTTGAGCGAGCAAGCGGCCGCGATCGAGCCGGGCCAATGGCCCGATTTTGCGATGTTCGATTGTCAAATGTGCCACCATGAATTGCAAAGCCCCAGTTGGCGACAGCGGCGGCTTGCCGATGATCGCCCCGTCCCCCGGCCTAGCCAGCCGCGCATGCGCCAGTGGCCCACCGTGCTGGTCGAGCTGGGCATCGGCCATGTGCATCGCGGCGACGACAATGCCCGGCGGCAAGCGCGCGAACAGCTTGCCGAACTGCTCGCCCAGTTTCAACAGGCGTTCGACGGAACCGCCTGGGGCTCGCCGCGCGCCGCGGATCACCGTCTGCCGGCTGCCTCCGGGGCGCTGCTCAACTGGCTCGAAGCGCTGGCCGAGCAGCTCGATCGCGCCGGTTACGGCCGCTCCGACGGGCGCAAGCTGCTCGCCGAGCTATGCGTGCTGGGCGATCAGCCATCGCTCGATTACGATGCTGCCCGCGAGCTGGCCTGGGCGCTGGAGGCGATCGGTTCGGCGCTGCCTTTCGGCGAGGCGGCCTCGGCCGATGACTGGCAGCGGGCGTTGGCCGCCTTGGACCGCGCCTTGCTGCTCGATCTGCCCGCCACGCAGCAGCGGAGCATTCTCGATCCGCGCCGGCAGCGCGCGGCCTACGAGGCGATCGGCAATTACGATCCCGCCGAAGTCCGCCGCCGATTTGGCGAGGCGGCGAAGCTGCTCGGCGCCGAATAAGGCGTAGGGTGGGCCGAGCGCAGCGAGTCCCACCTTTTGCCGCATAGTCGTTGCCGCGCCGAATCGTCGCCAGAAGGTGGGACTCGCTGCGCTCGGCCCACCCTACAAGCTGCATCACGAAATGCGATTACCGTGCTACTTTCCCGGCAATTCCCAAATGGGGCTGAACTCGCCGGCCCGGCCGCCAAGCTGCTCGGCCAGCAGCGTGGCCGCCCGCGACAACAGCACGATCGATGGTCCATCGTCCGGGTGCGCCTCCAGAATCTCGCCGGCAATCGTGGTCGTCTTGCCGAACCGCTGTTGCTCGAATTCGCGCAAGGCCTCCTCGTAACGCGCGCGGATTTCCTGCCAAGCGGCATCGGCTTGCGGGCAAAGTTCGTAAAGCGCCACCGGCTCGGCGATGTTGACCACCCGCACCTGACAAAGCCGCCGCGTGGCGAATGAATCGTCGAGGCGAGCTTGCGTGGCGGCGGTCACCACGATGCCGCTTTTCAAATACTTGGTGGCGCCTTGCACGCGGCTGCAAAGGTTCACGGTGTTGCCTAGCGGGCCATATTTGAACTTCCGTTGCGTGCCGGTGTTGCCGACCCGCGCCGGGCCGGTGTTGACGCCAATGCCCAGCCGCGTGGCTTCGCCCAGCCGCCCCTGCCAGCGCTCATTCACCGCCGGCAGGGCCTGCCACATATCGACCGCCGCCCGGCAGGCCCGTTCGGCGTGGTCGGGCTGTGCCGTCGGCGCGCCCCACATGGCCAGCAGTTCGTCGCCCACGTAATCGACCAGCACGCCGCCGTGCCGGATGACGCATTCCGAAGCGGCGCCCAGCACGTCGTTGATCCAGTCCATCGTGCCCGCCGGACCCAGCCGTTCGGCGATGCGGCTGAACCCGCGAATGTCGGCAAACAATACGGTGACTTCGGTGTCGCGGCCTTCGAGCAGGTCGGGGTGCAGGCTAAGCTGCTCGGCCAGCTCGGCGGAAAAAAACTGTTCGAACTGAATGCGCGCTCCGATGGCGGCCCGCTCTTGCTCCAGCCGCGCCAAGCCGGCAGCCACGCCCGAAGCCAGCGTTTCCATAAGCATGGCGTCGGGCTGGGTGATGCGCGCGCCCAGCGGCGAGCGCGTGCCAAGCAGCCGGTCGCCATAAAGCGCGCCGATGACCGCGCCGCCGCGGTCCAGAATCGGCGAGACGACGACGGCTTCGACCTGAGCCAGACTGCCTTGAACCGCCGAGACTTCGCTGCCCTGGCGCCAGGTGGTTTTGCGCTCGTCGCGCATCGCTTCGAGCACGCGGCGGCTGGGCTGCCAATCGCCGGGCCGCGCGGCGGCGCTGCTCGCGGCCTTCTGCGCCACCGGCTCCCAGCGATCTTCCCGGCACAGCAGCACCTGGCCCGAGTCGAGTCCCACCAGGTCGACCACCGCGCTGGCCGCGCGCTGAAAAAAATCTTCCGAACTGGCCGCGCTTTGCAGCACGGTGGTGACGGTTTGCAGCCAGGCAACGACGGATTCCGAATCGTGCTGGTCGAGCGCCGGCAGCCGCACCGCGGAGGCGCCGGCTGCCAACCTCGCCGAACCCGGCGCCGCCGCCGGCTGCATCAGACTATGTAAATCGGAGGCGGTCGAGGCCAGCGGCGCCACGCGAATTTCGATCTCGCCCACCGACACGCGGCACGGCGCAAACAGCTCGCGCCCGTCGCCGGGGGCAATCGTGCCGTCGCGCAGGCGAATGGCGTTCTTGGCCGTAAGGTTGGTCACTCGCACGCGGTCTTCGGCCGTCGGCTCCAGCAGCACATGCCGCCGCGAAACCATGCTGGCGTCGAGCGGCGCGACGGCCACTCGCTGCGCGTCGGCCGTTTGCGAAACCTGAAACAGCGGCTCCTCGGGCGATTGCTGGCGGCCGAGCTCCAGCGCGCCCGCAAACTGCCCGACGTGCAGCCGGCGTCCCTGTTGATAGACCTCGAATCGAAGGGTTGTCATGCCAACCTTTGGTATTCCAGACAGGCCGCGTCAAGCGACGGCGGCGCGGGCTGCCGCAGTGACTTCTGCTGACACATTTGATACAGCCGCTCGACGTGTGGTTGACAATCGCGCGGACGTTTGAGCCGCGGGTAGTCCGTCTTTGTCTCCACGACCGAGGAACCGTCCAAATACGCCAACCTCGTTTCGATGTTCCACGTTGGTATCATGAAGGCGACGCGATCATCATCGTCGCGCGGCTGAATGCTCTGCGCCCGACACCCTTCTGCAAAATCGTCGGTCCGACCAATCACTCCTCGGCGGTCACCATCGCAAACAACAACGAGTCCTTGTCCCACACGGTTCCGATTGGAACGATACGCCGCCAATTCGATTGCGAAGCGCTCGCGCACAAATTGCTCAGCGGAACCTCGCCCGCGCGGAGCAATCACCACGCGCAGGCGTCGGGCAGGCCAGCCAGATTTGTGCAAAAACCGTCTGGCGAATGTTTCGTGCTGTCGGTCCTCACATAACAAGATCATTTGAACGCGCCGATTCATTGCTGCCACCCTCTCGCAATGGTCTCCGAAAGCTTTAATATTCCATCGACTGCCGTTTCGGCAATTGGCCTCGCCCTCGTAATGCCGGACGATTCTTGTTCGAGCATAACGCCTCGGTCGCTACCCAGGTAATCGATCAGCTCGGGATGATGCGAGCAAAGCACCGCCTGGGGAACCGCGACGCCGCATGCGTCGGCAACCTGGATCAGCCAGGGCTGGATTTCGACCAATGCGACATAGTTGTCGGGCTCATCGAGAAAAAGCGTGTAACCTTGGCCCGATGCTAGGATGACCAACGAATAAAGGGCAATGAGCGCCCGCTGCCCGTCGGAAATCTCATCCAGCCGCAGCTCATACTTGCTCTGATGCTGGTCGAACATCACCAAGAAAGCACGAGTATCTAAACCGACCTTCTCCATGCGGATTCCGCGAAAGCCCACAATCACTTCTTTGAGAGCCGCGGTGAACTCCATCGCCAGATCCTGGCGTTCCAACAGCAGATGCCGATACCAAGCGGCGAAGTTCCGCGCGTCCCGTTCCAAAACCGAGTCCTCGGTCGCGGTCTCGGCCTCAAAGTTCGCAGGGTAGAGCCCGCAAACGACGACTTTCCGCATGAAATCCAGAAAGCGAGTGAGATGCGTATTGTCGTCACGCGGTGGAATACGCGCCATGGCCGATTCGGACCAATCGGCGCCAAACGTCGGCCCCGGCGAATGATCATCGCGATAGAGTCGCACTTCACCATGCCGAAACTCAAAAAGCAGCTTTCCCGACAATTCAAGTCGCTCGATCGCAATCCGAGCTTTGCGAGTCGCCCGCTCGTGCTCCACTTCGATTCGATAACGATATTGATGGTCCGCCAATTGCACTTCGAACTCAAACACTTGCGTGTCTCTCGATTGCCATCGCGTCAAAGTCGGGTACGGAAAAATCAACTTATCCGTTACTTTGGCGCTGCCCGCAAGCAACTGCCGCACCGCGAAAATCACGTCGAGTACTGAAGTTTTGCCGACGCCATTCGGTCCCAGTAGCAGCGTCAGCTCCTGGAGTTCAAGCTCGAAGTTGACAAGACACTTGTAGTTGTCGATGTACAGACGCGTGATCATCCCTCTCCCTTTCTCAACCGGCAGGCACAGCAGGCAGACTACCAAAACTCGTTGGGAATGCAACGAAGGCGCGGCCCGCGATTTACTACAGCGGCTTATCCAGCGCGAGAAAGGCAAACAAGTCGGCGATCTCCTCGGGCTTGAGTTGCTGCTCCAAGTTTTCGGGCATCAGCGACAGTTTGCTGGTCTGCGATTCTTCCACATCGCCGCGGGCGATGGTCTCCAACTTGCCGCCCTGAACCTTGAGCACCACGCGCTGCGGGCTGTCTTCGGCGACCAGCCCGCTAATCACGCGGCCGTCGGTGGTGACCACCGTGCGGGCCTGGTAGGCCGCCCCAATCACCAGGCTGGGATCGAACACATTGGATAAAAGCTGCTCGAACGAGCCGCGACCGTTGGAGGTAATATCGGGACCGACGTCCTGCCCCTCGCCATGGATCTTGTGGCACTGCCCGCAGACCTTCTTGAACGTCTCGCGGCCCCGCCGCGCATCGCCGGGCGTGCCGCGCAGCAGGTCGCGCATCTGAGCAATCACCTGTTCGCGTTGCGGATTGCGCTCGGTGCGCAGCGTGCCCCAGACCGCCTGCACCTGAGCGACCAACTCGGCGTCGTTGCTGGCCAGCAGCTTGCGCACCTGGTTCACATTCAACGCATCGGCGGGCAACCGCTTGGCGGCGATGGCCGCCAGCAGCGCCTTGCTCCAGGCCGCGCGGCCGGTGAGCAGCTCGATGGCCTGCGGTTTCAACTCGACTTCGAACTTCGGATAGGCGGCCAGCACGGCGTCGGCCACCTGCGGATCGTCGCAGCGATCGAGCGCGTCGAGCGTGCGGCGGCGCAACTCGAGTGAGGCTTTGTCGCCGGCTGACAAAACCTTGCTCACAAGCGAGAGAAGCTGCGGATCGCCAGCGGCCACCAATGCGGCCACCGCCCGCAGGCGCGTTTCGTCCGGCTCTTCGGCCGACGCATAAAGCTGGCGGACAAGGTCCGGGCCTGGGGCAAGATTCCACGTTGCGGCCAAAAGGCAGGCCTCGCGGTGCAGCGGATCTGAGCGCGGGCCACTCAGCAGCGTTTGCAACAAGGGACCGAACGCCTCGCGGAGTTGCAAGAGCCGTTCGCCCTCGATCTCGTGCGTCTGCGACTTGGCGGCCAGCATGGCCAGGCAGCGGCCGGCAGCCGCGGCATTGCCCTGCTCACCCATCAACGTTTCCAGCAATGCGACCACGGGTCGAACATCGCCCGCCGCACGACCCAACATCCGCTCGACTACTCGCGGCATGAGCTGGGCGACCAGGTCGCCGTTCGCTCCACGAGAGCCAATAGCATCGCCTTTCGCTCCGCGAAAGTACGCGCGTTCGCCCACCAGCGCCACAAACCGCTCGCTCTGCGTTTCCAGCAGCGGATGCAGATTCTGCCAAACGATTGCCGGTAGCAGCTTGTCGTCGCCCGCATACTCAAGTGCTTCGCATAACAACGGCAGCGCGTCGATACCTGAAATCTTTCGGGCGGAAATCACCACTTGCAGCCGCACCTCGGGCGAAGGATCGCTCACGAGCGCCGTCACGCGCTCGCGCACGTCCGCTGAGACCTCTCGCTGATTGCCGGCGGCGCGCACGCCCCACGCCCGTAGCATTGCATCGCCCTGCGCAAGCAATTGTCCGTGAAACGCCGCGTCGAGCGGGCCCGAGCCAACGAGCGCCCACAGCGCATGCATGCGGGCTTTGCGCGGCGCTTGTTCATCGAGCACCAGCGTTTGCAGCTTCGCGAGCGTCTGCGGCGCTCGCCGCTCCCACAACAACCGCTGAGCCAGGTCTCGAAAGAACCCATTCGGGCTATGCAGCCGCTCGATCAACCGCTCATCGCTTTCTTCGGCCAGATCGAACCGCTCGGCCCGCGGCGTTTTTTGATAACGCACGCGATAGAGCCGCCCTTTCAAACGGTCGATGCCCGCCGGATCGCGGTTGGCGTCCTGGTAACAGTGATAGCGGTCGTACCAATCGAGAATATAAAGGCAGCCGTCGGGACCGGTCTTTTGCACGACCGGCATGAACCAGGCGTCGTTGGCCGACAGAAAATCGTCGTTCGGCGCAGCCGTGTAGGTCGCGCCGTCGCGGGCCAGCGTGTCGCAGTTGATGCAGTTGCCGTGGATGTTGCCCATGTAGAGCTTCTCGCGATACTCCGCCGGGTAAGCGTCGCTATCGAAAAAGTGAAGGCCGCAATAGGCCGCCTGCTGGTGGCGGTGGTTGACGATCGAGCCGAGCTTCCAAGTGAAGGGCGGATACGGCCCGCCTTGGCGGTGGTAATAGCCCGTCTCGGTCAAGTGCCAAAGATGATCGATCACGCAGGCGCTCACGAACGCGCTGCCCTGGCCATCGAACGCCACGCCCCAAGGATTGCTCGTGCCTTCGCAGAACAGTTCGAAGTCGCGGGTGCGCGGATGAATGCGGAACAGCGCGCAGGTAAAATCGTACGTCTTGCCGCGGTGCTCGACGTGGCTGGCGTTGAACACGCCGTTGAACCCATAGAGCCAGCCGTCGGGACCCCAGGTGAGCGAGTTGGGCAGTTCGTGCGTGTCGTGGCGGCCAAAGCCGCTGACTACGACCTCGCTACGGTCCGCCCGGCCGTCGCCATCGGTGTCTTGCAGAAAAAGAATATCGGGCGCATTCGCCACCCACACGCCGCCGGCGCCGACGGCAATGCCCGACGGAATGTTCAACCCCTCGGCGAACACGGTGAAGCGGTCTGCCCGGCCATCGCCATCGGTGTCTTCGAGCACTTTCACGCGGTCGCGGCCTGGGCCGGCTTCGCGCCGCGGATATTCCAGGCTTTCGGTGATCCAGATTCGCCCGCGTTCGTCGAAGGTCATGGCCACCGGATTGACGATGTCCGGCTCGGCGGCCACCAACTCGACCGAAAAACCCTCGGGCACGGTCATCTTGGCGATGGCCTCGGCCGGCGACAGCGGCGGCCCCGGCGGCATTTTCTGGCCGTGCGGAATGGGACCATCTCCGCGAGCGGGCGCCAGGCAGGCGAAAAGCACCCAAACGGCGCAGCCGGCGAATTGCGAGTGCGTCATGTCGTTCAGCATTTGAGGACGTTACGAAAAACCGATTATGGATGCCCGACGAGCGGTGGGCAACGGCCGCGGCGGTGTACGATTTGTACCATGGTCGTCCACCACTCGGCGCGTTGATACGCGCGTCTGCTTGCGGAAAACAAGGGGGTGTCTCCGGATTGGCACGTCGCAAACGCTTTCACGCCGCCAGCTTTGCGCGACGCGCCGAAGCATCGGCAATCGTTTATGCAAGCGCAGTCGGGACATGGGGGCCGATTCGGCTTATCGGGTCTTGCGGCGGTCAGATGTCAACCAGTGGCAAACGCGACGCATGATCGATCCCCTCCGTGTGAAGAACTCGCCCCTCTCCCTGTGTTGTACCGGCAAAGTGGCTTTGTCGGTTTTCGCACGGCGCCGCCGGCGCGTCGGCTTTGTTGCAAACCATTACAAAGCAAGCAGTTGCGCCTGGACGATGTCGGCGTTTCTGGCGCTTGGCCAAAAAGCGCAATAAAGACAAATCGTCATATTTCGCCTGCCGCGGGCTTACGATAACCTAATGGGCGGATCGTTCGTCGCCGCACTCTCCCCCCTGAAACCGAGGTGAAGCCATGTGTTATCGCCGCCTGCCGCAAATTGCCATCAGCGTTTCGCTAGCCCTTGCGCTGGCCGCTTCGTCTGCTGGCACTTCGGCCCAAGAAAAGCTCGACGTGGGTTTTGTCACCTCTCGCCCGATGGCGGCTGTGGTGCTTCATCCGCGGCGGCTCTTGGAGAACCGGCAATTTCAAATGATGCCGATCGAGGTGTTTCAGGCGGCAGTAGAACAAGAATCGGCAATCGACATTCTCAAGGTGCAAGAGGCGGTGTTTCTGCTGACGCTCGACCCCGCCCCACTTCCCGCGTGGATCGTGCGATTCAGCGAACCGTACGATCGCGACGCGGTGATCAAACGTGTTTCCGACGGCGAGGGGCCCGAAATCGCCAAGCACCAGACGCACCGGGTCAAAAAATCGGAGCCGTTATTGATTGCCTTTCCCGACGAAACGACGATCCTACTGGCTCCCGCCGACGAGCTAAGCGAGATGCTCTCGGGCGAGCGGCAGCCGGGCCCGCTGGCCGAGCGGCTCCGGCGGACCGATGCCTCAGAAGCTCTCAGCGCGGTCATCTTGCTCGACCCGCTGCGGCCAATGATTCAGATGGGAATGACGCAGCTTCCACCCACGCCGCCGCAGTACCGACCGTTCCTCGACGTGCCCAACCTCGTGAAGTCGCTGGAGCTTCACCTGCGGCTCGACGACCAGATGGAATCGGCGGTCGTCTTCGAGGCGGTCGACGACGATGCCGCCGACAAGTTAGACGGCTTGCTGGATGAGGCGATCGAGTTGGGCCAGGCGGCTTTGGCCGATGAGTTCGCCCAAATGCGCCGCAGAGATCCCGGCCCCGTTACCGACGCGACCGAACGCTATGCACGGAGAATGATTCAACTCGTCGCCGATTCGGTCGATCGCCAGCGGACCGACACGCGGCTGGCACTGCGTGTTCAGGGAGAATTGGCCGGCGCGCCGGTGACCAGCGGCGTGCTAATCTCGTTGCTGTTGCCCGCCGTGCAGGCCGCGCGCGAAGCCGCGCGGCAATCGCAATCGACGAACAACCTGAAGTACATCGGGCTGGCGATGATGACCTACGCCGACGCCCACAAGCATTTTCCGGGGCGGGCGCGGTTCAAGGACGGCAAGCCGCTCTTGAGTTGGCGAGTGGAGATCTTGCCCTATCTCGACCAAAAAGTGCTCTACGACCAGTTTCATCTCGACGAGCCATGGGACAGCGAGCACAACCGCACGCTGGTCGAACACATGCCCGCGGTCTTTCAGAATCCGTCTCTCTCTGCCGAGGCGATTCGTGAGGGAAAGACCAACTACCTCGCGCCCACTGGCGCGGGCACCATGTTCAAGTGGGATTCCGGGGCATCGTTCGGCAGTTTTCGCGACGGCACGTCCAATACGATCATGGTGGTTGAAGCCGACGAAGACCGCGCCGTCGTTTGGACCCAGCCTGATGATCTGGAAATCGATCCCGAAAAGCCCCTGGAAGGTCTAGGCCATCTCCGCCCGAACGGCTTTCTGACGGTTTTCGCCGATGGGCATGCACGCTTGATCCAGCGGTCGATCGATCTCCGCGTTCTGGCGAACTTGTTCAACCCGCTCGACGGACAGCCAACGCCCGACGAGATTGACTCGCCTTAAGCGCCTGTCGCTTGCCATGGCGATCGCCATCGAGCAGAGGCGACCGTTGGCCGCTTACCGAGTTCATTTCGCAGGTCCGCAAAAGCGAGCGACTCGATACAAAACCAAAACGATAATAATCCGTCGGTCTCAGCGTTGTCCACGGATTCCTGTCGCTCTCATCTTGTCCACCGCATGTCTCGGATTGTTATTCATTCCTTCGGCTCTCTGGGCGACTTGCATCCTTATCTCGCCGTCGCGCTGGAGCTTAAGCGGCGGGGACATGAGGTGCTCTTTGCCACCGCCGCGTGTTACCGCCAATATCTTGAGTGCCGCGGCCTCACCTTTCACCCGGTCAGCCCCGATTGCGACTGGCTCAACGATTCGCAGGCCATGCGGCGCTTCAGCCACCTGCGGCTGGGCCTGCTCAGGTTGGCACGTGAGATGATGCTTCCCGCCCTGCGGCAGTCGTACGACGATCTGTTGGCCGTGGCCGAAGGGGCCGATCTCCTCGTCTCGCAAATCCCCTCTGCGGCGGCGCGACTCGTGGCCGAAACGACCGGCATGCCGTGGGCGTCGGGCGTTCATATGCCGTTGTTCTTCTTTTCGGGCTGCGACGTTCCGCTGCTACCCGTGGCGCCGTCGCTCGTCAAGCGGCTCCGTTTTCTTGGGCCTTGGTTCTGGAGGCCGCTGATTCGGGCCAGCATGCGCGCCACATGTTTCATCGGTAAGCCGTGGTATGATTTGCGTCGCGAGCTTGGCCTGCCGCGGGCCGCCGGCGTCAATGCCCTGCTCGACAGCCATTCGCCGACGCTCGTCCTGGCGCTTTTCTCCCAGTTGCTGGCTCGCCACCAGTGCGATTGGCCGCCGCACACGGTTACGACGGGCTTTCCGTTTTACGATGGCGGATCGGTTGAATTGAGCGCCGAACTACAAGATTTTCTTGATCGTGGTGCGCCGCCCATCGTTTTCACGCTGGGCACCGCGGTTTCCAGCGACGCCGGCCAATTCTTTCAGCACAGCCTCGCCGCGGCGCAGCGGCTCGGGCGGCGCGCCGTACTCGTGATCAAACATGGGCACAACCTGCGCGGCGCTTTACCAAGCGACGTCATGGCAGTCCAGTTCGCCGCATTCTCTCAGCTCTTCCCGCGGGCGGAAATCATCGTTCATCATGGGGGAATTGGCACCACCGGTCTGGCCATGCGCGCGGGGAAACCGATGCTCGTGGTTCCTCATGCCTGGGACCAGCCCGATAACGCCGACCGCGTGGTTCGACTGGGCATTGGCCGTAGCGTCTGGCCACGTCATTACACCGCGGCTCGGGCAGCCCACGAATTGCGCCAGCTTTTGGAAAACGACAATTACCGTTCGCGTGCCGCCGAGATTGCAAAAATCGTGAGTCTCGAACACGGAGCGGTGGTGGCCTGCGATGCGCTGCAGCGGCTGCTGTCTGATGGGAGGTGCGCGGGACGACGATCCATCTGACATGTAGAATCAGCGGTTTCTGAACTGTTTTTCAGTTTCCAAATTCGCAGATGCAGGCATCGCTTTTGAGCGATGGCAAACCGCGCCTATTTGTTTGCGCCGGATTGCGGTAGCGACTGGGAGTAGGTGCGAGACGCCGCAAATGCGTCTGGCGAAAGGCCCGCGCCGGCGGATAGAATGGTTGTATGGAAATCAATCGCCGCTCGCCGCCAAACGATGAGCCTACAAGCTGGTATTCCGGGGCTGGCGTCCCCATGCGCGTCATCCGGAGTTATGCGCGGCGCGTGGCAGAGCGCTTTCAACTCCAAGCCGCGGTGCAGGCCTCGCAGCGACGGTCCTAGTTTTCTCGGTTAGCGATCCGCGGCGAGGTGAGACGCGCATCGCACGCCTACTCTGCACGATTGCTTCTTCTTTTCAAAACACGATAAGAGATATGCGGGAGAACCAAGCGAACCCAAACCCCGCCAGCGCGTTAAAGACCCACGCGCCGAGAATACGCCATCGCCCGCGATTGCTCACGGGCACGCTGGTGACCGCCAAACTGAGCAGCAGTGCCACCGAGTAGAATGTCATTGCCAAGCTTAGGAGCGGGTGGTACATGGGAAGAGGCCAGTCTAAGCTCGCCAGGGGAACGTGGCGACCGTCACCAGTTCTTCGTTCATGGCGTCACTGCCGCAGGGCGAGAACCGCGAAGATGACAGCCACCGCCAGGGCGTTCAGCCCTAGCGCTCCGTAGAAGAAGCGAGCGCCGCGGCGGCTGAGCGGACGATTCAATAAGCCCAAGGCCAACACGACCGCCGCCGAATAGAGCAGCAGCGGCCACAAGATCGGCAGACCGACCAGCCCGATCACGGCGGTCCACCAGGCGCGCCGCGCGGCGCGGTCGTTCGCCACCGTCGGATCAGACTTGGCGCGGCGACGGGCCTCGGCCGCCGATGACGGCGACGCGCCAGCGTCGAGCGGCGGAACGACCATCTGCAAATCGCTCGAACCCGTGGCGGACCGCGGTACGGGCGCCGGCAACACCAGGGGAATTCCATCGCTCTGCGGCAGATTAAAGCGGCGATGATTGGAGCCATGGCCTGGCGGCGGCGCGGCGCTCGCGGTTGGGTCGGGCGGCGTAAAGCCTGCCGGCGCGGCCGGGGGCAGCGGCATGCCGGCTCTTGGGGTGACCGGGGCCTGGCTGGCCGCCGCCGGGCTGGCCGCCGCTGCCTCGCGATTGGCGCCGCACGACCAACAGACGGGAGAATCGCCGAGCACTTCTTCGCCACACTTGGGGCATTTCCAGGCCGGCGGCGCCGGC
Source organism: Pirellulales bacterium (assembly GCA_025927475.1). GTDB lineage: Bacteria > Planctomycetota > Planctomycetia > Pirellulales > JAICIG01 > JAICLL01. The sequence goes on along the minus strand of JAICLL010000069.1, from coordinate 14,612 downwards.
GCGCGACCGCCCCGAGCGAGGGCGGGAATCGGAAACAGAAGCTGCATGGCCCGCTCGAAATCGGCGGGCTCGACCTGCACCTGCACGCGCCCGCCGACACCGCGCTGCGGGGAATCGTCGGCGGCCGGCTCGACGAGCACCGCATCGATGCCCGCCGCCGCCAATTTGCCGCGGATCAACTCGGCTTCCATCGTGCTGGGAAGCGCCGCTACCGTGAGCCGATCGGACATGAGTGTTAGGCCGTGATTCCCTTGGTCAGCTCCATGAATGCTGTTTCAAGATTGACCTCTTCGTCCTTGAAGAGCGTCAGCCGATAGCCGGCCCCGATCAGCGCGCTGGGCAAGTGGCTGTAGTCCGCCGTTTCGGCGGCCATCGTCACCGTCAGCACGCCATTGTTCGCGGCCACACTTTCGACCTGCGGCTGAGTTTCAATCAGCTTCGCCGCCGCGCCGCTGTCTCCCTGCACGCCGATCTTCAGCGTCGGCTGCCGCCGCACGCGACGCATCACCTCGTCGACGTCGGAATTCACCAGCAATTCGCCCCGCTCGATGATGCCGATTTTGTTACAAATGTCGGCCAGTTCCGGCAGAATGTGGCTGGAGACCATGATGGTCTTGCCCATGGATCGCAGCTCTTTGAGCAAGCGGCGGATTTCGATGCGCGCCCGCGGGTCGAGGCCGCTGGCGGGCTCGTCGAGCAGCAACACCTGCGGGTCGTGCAACAAGACGCGGGCCAGCCCGAGCCGCTGCGTCATGCCGCGCGACAGGCTGGTGACCAGCGCCTCGCGCTTGTAGCCCAGATCGACCAGCTCGAGCACGTCGTCGCACACCTTGCGGCGCTTGGCGCCTTTGATGCGATACGCCGCCGCGAAAAACTCCAAGTATTCAATCACCTTCATGTCGTCGTACACGCCGAAGAAGTCGGGCATGTAGCCGATCAGCCGGCGGATCTCTTTAGGCCGGGTGTAGATTGAATATCCGCAGACGTAGGCCTCGCCCCAGGTGGGGTTGAGCAGCGTCGCCAGGATTTTCATGGTGGTGGTTTTGCCTGACCCGTTGGGACCGATAAAACCGAACACGTCGCCCGCCTCGAGCTTAATGTCGAGGTGCTGGATGGCGTGCAGCTCGCCGTAGACTTTCGTGAGGTCGCTGGTTTCAATCACGAGACGATATTTTCGGTATGTTTCTTGAGCGTGTCGGCCCTGCTCGGCTGTGACGAGCAAGACCTACAGACGTCGTTCGCTTTTTTCATTTCCGGAACTTACTCCCGCCCCACTGTCAGCAGATAGCGGTAGAACGTCCAGTGCTGGTCGTCGGGTCCCGACAGGGGGCGGCCGTGGTTGCAAATTTCGCTGGCTGCCTCCGCCGACGTTCCCCAAAGCACCGCCTGCCCCATCGCCAAATGGTTGCTCAGATCGAGATCGTGCTGGTAGCGGTTCAACAAACCAGTATACCTGCGCCCGCTGTTGGCGTCGTAGAACATCATTTGCCGAAGGATCGAAGCGACGTCGAAGCTCGCCGGATTGTAAGGGGTCGAAACCTCGACGAACGTGTTTTTCCCGCGTTCTTTGACCAGCTTAAAGTCTTTCAACAGCGCCTGTAAATCGCGCTGGTCGCCGGGCACAATGGGCACCGTCTGCCCCGGCCGCAGGTCGCCGATCTGCCAGGCCCAGCGGCCGGCGATCAGCAGACAATCGGTCAGCGGGCGCTCAAGCCGGCTGGTGAGACTGCCTTCGGCGACACGGTCGGCGGCGAATTTCAGCCGAGCATCGATGTCGGCTTCGCCCTGTGTTTGCCATCGTGCCACAAAGCTTTTGGTTGCCCAGACGGGGATGGGAACGCCGCGCAGCTCGGCCCGATCGGGCGAGAAATCATAGCCGCGGGCCACCGAGGTCGGGGCGGCCATCGCTTGTTCCATGCCGCCCAACGCGCCACCCGGCAAACCCTGCCAAGAAAGCAACACCTCCGCGGCGGCATCCGTCGCATCCCGCGACGCCGGCGCAAGCGTAAAATCGTAATTCGCGGTTTCGGGCGTAAAAACGTTGAACCACGTCGTACCGCGAATCTTACCCGACGCCGAGTCCACGTCGACCAAATCGACCTGGTTGATGATCAGCCGGTCGCCCTTCAAACGGTGCGCCGCCCAATAGGCCCCGCCGCAAAACAGCGCCACCAGCAGCGGGAAGGTGATCCAGGTGAGGGCCATTCGGCGGCCGAGCGCTCGCAGCAGAAAGTAGTCGGCCGGTCCGGCCAGCGCGATGTAAATCGCCGCCAGGGCCGCCACCAGCCAGAACGGAGCCAAAGTGACGCCGTGGAACTGGTCGAGCGCCGCGCGTAACTGGCCGGAGAGATCGACCAGGCCCAATTGTGTGGGCAGCGAAGCGGTTGCCTCGTCGTCATCGCTGCGCTGGTCGGCGGCCGAGCGGCCGCTCAACAACCGCTTCACGAACAGCCGCCGTCCCGGCCAATCGGCCAGCGGTTGGCGCGAGAGATCGACCGCCAAGAACGCCACCTCTCCGAAAACGCGCGGCGCGCGCACCAGCAACGGAAACTCGCCCTCAGACAATTCGACGGCGCCTCGCACGTCGCGCAATCGCATGGCCACGACTTCGTCTTGCTCGCCCCGCCGCGTCGCGGCCCGCGGCAGCGTGACGCCGCCAAAACGCTCCAGAGCAGTGACGCGCGTCAGCTTCGCCGGTTCGTCGAGCCGGCCCGGCAAGAACCGGCCCAACGGCGCATCGGCGGACAGCAGCCGCGGAGCATCGCCGCCCAGGGCCAAGACCAGGCGGCCGCCCTGTTCGATCCACTCCTCCAATGCCGCCAGCCGGGCACTGCCGCTGGACAGCGCCTGCTCGACCCCCGGCGGAGAAGAACAAATCACCAGGCTCTCAACCCCGTCGTAACCAATCGCTTCGTCGGGCAAATCTTCCGCGGCGCCGAGCTGAACAACATGAACGCCGTCGGCGGCGCTTGATGGCCGGCCAATCGCCTGCTCCAGGCCGATCGGTGCGCCGAGTGCCAACACCATCGCCTGCGTCGACGGGTAGGCCGCATGAAAGAGGGCATCGGCGTTGTTCTCGCCCGCGGTAAGCTGCCGCTCGTCGAACACCTGGCTCTCGCCGGCAATGGTCACCAACAGCGTGCTTTGCGCGCGGCCAAACTTGACGTAAGCAGTCAAGCGACGCTCGTCGTTCCGGTCGAGATGGAACGACTCGGTGAAGTATTGCGCGGGCACGCCATCGCCGTCGGGGGCGGAGAGCGTCAGCCGGGCGTTGACGGTTTGTTCGCCCCCGCGCACTACGACTGCGACTGGCGTCCAGAACCCCACGCGATAGTGGCCCTCGAATCCAACGCGCACGCTCTCAACCGTCGGGTGCGTGCTGGAGGTTGGGGTTGCGGCGCGCGCTTGCCCGAGCCCGGCGCCAACCAGGCAAACGAAGACGGCTGCGAATCGGCTAGTTTCTGTCATACCCGACATTTGGGCACCGGTCTGTCAGGGTTTCTCGGCATCGGCACAGATGCAAACCACTTGTCCGCAGCCGGGACAACCCAAACCGTACTTGCGCATGACGGCTTCGGTGAGATCGACGCCCGCCACGTTGGCAATGGTGGTCAGCCAGGCCAGCACGTCGGCGAACTCGCCGAGCCGCTCTTCGTGCGTGCCGTTGCGCAAGGCGCTGGCCAGCTCGCCCACTTCTTCCATCAGCCACATGAATGTGCCATCGACGCCACGGGCGAGGTCTTTCTCGAAGTACATCTCGTGGATGAGCTGCTGAAATTGCCGGAGCGTCAGATTGCCCGCTTGGGCCGCGGCAGATCGAGATTCGGTCACGTCATTCATCGAGCTTTTCCAGCAAGAGCTTTTCCAGCAATGTCTTTGCTTCGGCGTGGTCGGGCCAGCGGTCGAGCAACGCTTTTAAGGCGGCTGCGGCTTTCTGCGCCTTGCCAGCCGCCTGGCAGGCTTTGGCCAGCTCCAAGCGCGCCTGTGGGTCGTCGGCATCAAGGCGCACGGCCACTTCGTACTCCTCGATCGCTTCTGAAAACTTCTGCTCGCCGGCCAGCGCGTCGCCCCACATGCGATGCACCCGCGGGTCCATCACGTCAATCTGGTTGGCGGCGGCGCACCACCGCGCGGCGTCGGCAAACCGCCGTCCGGCCAGTGCCAACTGGGCCAGCTTCTTACGCACCACCACGTCATCGGGATCGGCGTCGACCAGTCGCTGCAGCGCTTCGGCCAGCTTGTCGTCGTCGCCGGTCTTCAAATACAGCTTGGCCAACAGCTTCGACCATTGCAAGTTGTGCGGCTCCAACTCCACGGCCTGTTGGTAGAGACGGGCAGCCTCGCCGAACTGCTTTTCGGTCATTTTCACGCCCGCCTGCCGTGCCAGTTCGCTCGCTTGCTGCCGCGGCGCCAGTTCGGCGGCGATTTGGTCGAGATATTTTCGATAGCCTTGCTCAAAGGCCGCTTGTTCGACGCCAAACGCCCGGCGCAGCGCCGCCTTGGTCTGCAAATTGTCGGCGTAGGCGGCGAGCATGCGGGCCAGCGCATCGTCGCCATAGGTGCGCAGCATATACTGCGCGTAAAGCTGCGCCTGGCAATAGGCCATCTGCCAATCCAGACTACTCGCCGGACGGACAAAGCCCAGGTTGATCGTCTCGAGGTTGAACAGCTCGCCTTTGGGCACACGGGTTCGCAGCAGCTCGTTCCATGTTTGTGGCCGCGCGTATCCTTCGGTTTCGACGGCCAGCGCCTCGGTAAACCAATGCGGCACATTGAAGTCGGTTTGCTGCAGGTTAAGCACATGCACAAACTCGTGCCGCAGCACCCGCGACCAGTTGAATTTTTTCCGCAACTCGTTGGGACTGGTCATGGCCACCATTTTGCCGGCGCACGCGCCCACGGTGCCGACATAGGGCAAGCCCACCATGCGGGCGCTGAACCAGCCGTGGGCGTCGGTGTTGCGGGCGCGCGAAAAGATTTCGAACAACGATTTTTGCGGCGGCCTGTAACCGAATTGTTCGACCAGCGCGGGATACACCTGGTCTTCCAGGTAGCGGCTGGCGTAGCGAGCCAGCAGTTCATCGTGGCCGCGGTCGAACTTCAGCACAAAATGCTCGGTCTCGATCACGGCGTAGCCATCGAGCACTTCCAGCACTTTCAGGCTGTTATTGACGCGCACGTTGAAGGGATCGACTTCGATCGACTCTTCCAACATCCGCCGGGCTTCGGCTTCGTCGCCCAGTCGCAGTTGCATCATGCCCAGCGCGCCGCGCGGCGCGGTAAGCTGCGGCATTCGTTCGACGGATTCACGATAATAATGAGCGGCGGCCGGAAACCGCCTCGCAAGATCGAGACCCGCCGCCAGCGTATAAAAGAATTCTCCGGCGTGAGCGTTCCGGCCCATCACTTCGCTCACGATCGCGCCCAGCCGCGTGCCGGCGCCATCGTCGGGCAGCCCATCCACCACCGCATAGGCCGCCGCCAGGCGCCCGAGCGTTTGCTCGTCGAGTGGGTTCAACCGAAGCGCCGCGTCTAAGACCTCGATGGCTTCTTGTGCCTCAAAGTTGACCAGGTGCAGATCTGCCCGTAATTGGTGACCGGCCACCAGTTGCGGATTGATTTCCAACGCTCGCTCGACGTGCCGGCGGGCTTCCTCGAGCTTATATTCCTGCAAGTGCAAGGCCGCCAGTGCCGCATGAATTTCGGCGGCGTTGGGATTGATGGCCAGCGCGGCGGACAACTCGCGCAGCGCCTCGGGCTGATTATATTTTTCTGAAAAGAGCAGCCCCGATTCGTAGTGCGCCGGCCAATAGTCGCTGTCGGCTTTGAGGGTGTCGGGATAAAGTTCATTGACCAGAAATGAGAACTGATCGCTCAGCCGATGCCAGCGGGCGTATTGAGCGGCGGCCTGGCCGACATAATGCAAGTCGTCTGCGCTGGTGACATCGTTCTGATTGTAGTAATCGACGAACCAATGATAGGCGCGGTCGGCGGCGTCCAGTTCGCCGCGCGTGCGCAGCAACTCGGCCTGCCACCAGCGCGCGGCCAGCGCGGCTTGGTCAACCGCCAGCGCCGCCTCGACCTGTTCTTGGGCGGCGTCGTGCTTGCCGCGGCCAAACAGAACGCCCGCCAATTCGCCGTGCAAGGCGGCCGATTTCGGCTCGGCTTTCAGTGCCGTCTGCAACGTCGCGACGGCGTCGTCCCGCTTGCCTTGGCTGAGCTGGCAACGGGCGACGCCCAGCGCGGCTGCGCTCGGCTCTTGCCGCGAAAGCGCTTGATAAGCGTCGGTTGCCTCGGCGTATTTACCGGTCAGCAACAGCCGCCGAGCGGCGGTAAGATCGGTCGAACGGTCATCCGCGGCTAAGACGGCGCATGACCCTAAGACGGCAATGGTCCAACACGTCGATAGGTGATTGATTAAGCGCCGGCTCATGCTCTAAGTCACGGTAGCCGATGCGCATCCGTTCTTCAAGCTGACACTCGTTGGGCGTGTTGCGGCGAGGTAGGGTGGGCCGAGCGCCGCGAGTCCCACCTTTGGCCGCATGAACGTTGCCGCGCCGAATTAGTGCCAGAAGGCGTGACCCGCTGCGCTCGGCCCACCGCCCCCTTGTTCAGTGGATGTTCCGTCCAGAACGCGTCCGGCGGCGCGGGCGAACGTCTCCTGATCGATCGTGCCTTGCCGCACGTACTCGGCTAGTGTTTGCAGCCGCGTCTGATACAGCTCTTGCGGCGTGCGGGTCTCGTTCCAAGTTTTCTTGGCTTCGCTGCCCAGCGAAGTCAGGTCTTTTTTGATCGCGCGCGCCCGCCTGCACTCCCTTGGCTTCCATGACGACCAGGATGTTGAGACTGTTGACTACGGACACGGGAAGAGGTCGGAGATCAGGGAGGAAATGGGCGATCGCCCGTCCTGAATACCGGTGCCTCTTCTCTCTGTGCCGGTACAGAGAAGAGGCACCGGTACTTGACGGATCGCTCGCCTCGAATAACGATGGCAGCGATGGCTTCCAAAAATCTCAAAGCGTGCTGTTGGCTCGCAGGCATTCCCGTGCTCGTTTGCAGCGGGTTGTTGAGCTTGTTCGCGGTCGATCGCTACGGCGCACTGGACGTGAGAGGCGAACCTTATATCGCACCCGGAACCTACGTGGCCGAGTCGGAGCAAGACCTGCGCGATGCGGAGCTCGACATCCGGATCGCGTATTCAGACCGCCTCCGGTATGAAACGTCCTTTTCCGAGGAGGATCGGCGCGCGACGGAGAAGGTGATCGCTCCGCACGTGCAAGCCCGCCCCATTGAGTCATGGCTCACCACGGGCCAGGAGCGGTATCTCGACACGCTGACCCGAAAAGGCAAGCTGAGTCAGATCGACCACCACAAGCGAGCGGCGGTAAAGATTCTCTCGATCTCGGCGGATGGCAAAGTCGCCGAAGTCGAAGTGCTGACGCCGAAGCGTTGGCGCGGGTTTACTTTGTTTGAACGGCTGTCACGCTTCTAACGCGCGGCCGAATCGAGCGCGCAGGGAACACTAATCGACACTCATCTTCGCTAATTAGTGCTCCATCAGCGTTCGATTAGCGTTCCGCCGCCCGCGCGTTTTGCACCGGGCCAGGCGTTGCAAAGTTGGGCGACGATCGCTTTGAACACGCGGTCGAGCGCCATGGGCAGCGCACGGCACGGACTCGGTTCCCTACCGACGTGCGGCCCGCGCGGGCTTAGCGCACCTTGCAGCGGAAGCGAACAATACCGCCTTCGCCCGGCTCGAGCGGGTCGTCGATCTCCCACCGCAGCACCAGCGATTCGGCCTCGTTGAACTCGGCGCTGAACTGTGAAGGCACGCTCGATTGTGCGCTGTCGGGCACATACTCCAACCGCGTGGTGAGATTGTCCACCAGCACGATATTGCCCAGCACCTGATCGCCCACGTTGTCAAACCGCAGCGTGAAGTCGATGGTTTCGCCCGGCTGGGCGGTTTGGGTCGAGGCCACTTTGATCAGCCGCAGCCGCGGCGAATTGCGCAGGTCTTTGACGGTAAACACCTCTTCGGTGCGCTCGTTTTGCGTATTGGCCACCGCGGCCTGATGGTCGATCGTCACTTGCACCGCCAGATCGTGCGACCAGGCCAGCGCGGCTTGCACGCCTTCTGCCAGCCGCGCTTTCTCCGACTGCTGATAGCCGCCGTCGCGAATCGCCATCAAATCTTCAAATGGCAAGAAGGTGTCTTGAAATCCTTTCGCCGTAAGCGCATTGGAAATTGCCCCATCGCCTTGCCGCGTGCGATAGGCGCTGGCGATGCTCGTGCCGAGCTCGCCGCGGGCTTGCAGGCGCTGCAACGTAGTATTGGGCACCGCCACTCGTTGTTGGCGGCCCAACCGCTCGGGCGCGTCGACGCCCACCGCCTGACGAACCTGCTCGTTGGCGGCAATGCGGCTGACGACGCGAACGGCGCCAAACCTCGGCGCATAGACGTGAACTTCGTTCGATGGCTGCACCATCGTGTGGCCATCGCGCGTGTCGTAATGAGCCACCGTGTCTTGCACATCGAGTCCGTAGACTTCCCAATTGGGCGAGACCGCCACGGGCGCTCCGCGATCGCCGCCGTCGCGCAGATACTCCATCGGCGGCCAGGGGCGAGCGATGCCCGGCGGAGTCCAAGCCCCCGCGACGTTGTACGGCAGCGGCAAACCCGGTTGAGGCGGACCGGCGGCATGACCGGGCGGCGGTCCGCCCGTATAGGCAGTCGGCGGCAGCGTGTCGGCCGCGGCTTTCGGCTGGGCGGCTTTCGAAAACGGATTTAGTGACAGCGGCGCGTGGCACGAACCAAGCAGCAACGTCGCCAGCGCGACGAGGCATCGCCGCGGCACAGCGTTTCGGTTGAAACCGGACGTCAAGCGCGGCTCTGCCCCAGCCACCGCGATCGATCCATCGTGCGACGAATGGCATGCCACTAGCGCCGACCTCCCGCCGGCCACAGCCGGCGAAACGCCGCGGGCAGGATCGCCTTTCGCTCGGCCTTTGTCGCCTTTCGCTCCGCGTCAGTCGCCTTTCGCTCCGCGAAAGTAGCGCGTTCCGCGGTTCTTTGCTCGGCACCGCCGGCCACAAGGGCCGGGGCTACCTGCGTGCTTGACGGGGCATTGAATCCGCCGGCTACAAGGGCCGGAGATCGCGGCGAATGTCTGTTCAGCGCCATCGGACGAGCGCTTCTGGGGCGCGAGGCGAAGAGGTCGGGATGCAAGGCCGCAGATTCCTCACCCGCCGCCCACGGTCGGAAAAACGTGAACGGTGGACAACCTCCCAGGAACGTCATGTCGGGACCGCGGCGGTCATCGGGCACTCGCCCCCCGATCCGCAGAATCGCCAGCGGCCGGCCCCAGCGGTCGGCCTCTTCCACCGGATTGACGCCCGGCCCCGCGTCGAACCATTCCTGCTGGTTGGCCTGCTGCGCCACGGGCAGCGCCAGGTCGGGATCTTCCAAATAGATGACCCGCGTCACATATTTGCCCTCCAAGGCGAGCCGCAGATCTTCTTCGGTCAGCTCGATCGGCACCGGAAAACGCCGCTCTTGGCCGCGCGGCGGGTAAATCCGATCGATCAACTCGATCGTCGGAAAAACCTCTTCTCCCCCTCGGCCGGGCAGGTTCGACACCTTCAGCCGGTAGACCGGCGCGATCAGCAGCCCGATCCGCAAGGGAGTGGCCTGCGGGGCGTCGAAGGCCCCGTTCACCGCCATCGAGATTTGGGCGCCGCGCGGGGCACGAATCTCGACCGGTTGGAAATATCCTGGCAATGGTCCGCCCCGCTGGAGTTGCACGCTTCCAATCGCTCCCGGGGGCGCCATGCCGCCGTGCCGATAGTGCATTCCAGGATCTTGTCCGCGTGCGACCAGCGAAGTCGCCAGACAGACCCAGAGTGCCACGGCCACGGTGCGTGCAACCCAGAACCTGCCGTCGATCTGCTCGACGGCGGGCCAGCGGAGCTGTCGGACCATTGTCATGGAGAAATCGTTTGCTACGGGCGGTTACATGGCCTCGATCGGCGCACCATCAACACACTGCCCATCGACGCACTCACCCGCCGGCGCGGCAGCCTGGTTGGTGCCGACTTTTTCATGGTGCTTTTTCCAGGGCATCATGAAGTTGAGCCAGGGGGCGCGGGCACGTTCGTGCACGTAGATGTGTCGGGCGGGCTTCGGATAGCTCATGCCCGGACTTTGCTTGACATGGATGCCAATCTTTTCGGTCGGCTTGGGAATGTGAATGTGCGTATGGTTCTTGATGGTGTGCCGCTGCAGGCCGGCGGGAATTCCCAACGGTACGTGCGGCGGTCCGGGCAGACCGATCGGCGTGCCCGACATCGGCATGCCATATTGCGGCGCGGTGACGCCGGCCAAAAACTGGGGCGGCGTTTGGCCAGGGCCGCAGTAACCCGGCGGCATCATGCCCGGCGGCATCATGCCGGGTGGCATCATGCCTGGCGCGCCCATCATCTGATCTTGTCCGCCCACCTGCAGATCTTTGTTGCCTACGCGCAGAATTGCCAAGATGGCCCCGCGGCGATCGGCCTCGACAATCGGGTCGAGGCCTGGATCCAGCCGCGTGCTGACCAGCGTTTCGACGCCGGCCAGAGCCAGTTCTTGGAAATCGGGGTCGGGCAGATAGATCACCTTGGTCACAAAGTTGCCCGACAACACCTGATCGAAGTCTTCTTCGGTAAACTGCACCGGCACGCCGTTGTGCGCCAGGTAGGCGTCGGTTCGCGGCAGCGGCGGGGCGACTTCGAGCGTCGGATACAGTTCGACGCCCTCGCGGCCCGGAATGTTGGTCAGCTTGAGACGATAAATGGCGCCCTGCGGAAAGTTGTAGCGGGCAGGGGCCACCAGCGGCTCCGAGTCGAACTGTCCGGGGGCCGAGGCGTCCCAAGTGATCATCATGCCCTCAGGGCCCGTGAACAGAATCTGCGAAGCCGCCGCGGCCGAAGGCGGCAGCGGCGCCGGATTGCCGAGCATCATCACGCCCGGTCCGGGACCATCGACGCCGGGACCTGGGTGCATGATCTGCTCCGCGGGAGGCAAGTTGCTGGTAAACGGCGCTTTGCAGCCCGCCAGGGCCAACGCGCCAGCTAGAGCCAATCGGTATTTCATGGATTCCCCCTCGGTCCCTATAATTCCCCAGCTAATTCGTCGGTTTGTCAGAACAGGATTCTTTGGCAAATCCAGCAGAACCCTAAGATGACAAGATGGCTACCCAGTTTTACAACGGCCTGTTTTTGCGGGGTTTTGCTGACCGGCGCCGCCTGGCTGGCATGGCGCCGCCCGCCCGGCGGGTTGGCGCCTTCGACCGCTCACGCCCAAACGGCCCCGCCCCACGCGCATGCTGACGCCCAGGCTCAGCGGCTGTTGGCACGGGCCGCCGAAACGCTGGCACGGCGAACAAGCGTCAGCGCCGAGCTCTCGCAAACCGTCCGCCTCTACGGCCAGCAACTGCTGGCGCGCGGCAGTTATGTGCAGGGTCCCGTCAGAACGGGCTGGTTGCTGCTCGATCTGAAAATCAAAGCCGACCAGTCCGACTCGTTCGTGCAGCAACGCTGCGATGGCGAGTCGCTTTGGACGTTGCGTTCGGCCGATGGCTTGCCCAGTCTCAGCCGAGTCGACGTGCGGCGGGTGACCCAGCGGCGGGCAGAAACGTCGGGGTTGCCGATGCCGATGATCGGCGTCGGCGGATTGCCCGAACTGCTGCTGGGGCTGCAACGGTCGTTCGAGTACGACGCGGTGAACGAGGCGACGCTGACGCGCGGTTCAGAAAAGCTACGCGTGTATGCTTTGAGTGGCCGCTGGCGTCCGGCCATGCTGGTGCATTGGCTGCCCGATCAAAAAGCCGACATCGAGGCCGGCAAGCCCGCCGACCTGAGCAAGCTTCCGCCGATGCTGCCCGACCGCGTGTTCGTGCTGCTGGGCCGCGACGATCTGTTTCTCTATCGGGTGGAATACGTCCGCGAGGCGACGGACAAGAAGTCACGCGAGGGCGAAGGCCCCTTTGTGTCGTTCAATCTGGCGGAAGTGGTTTTCGACCAGCCGGTCGAGCGGCGGCAGTTTGCCTTCGAGCGTGGCACGCTGCCGGCGGTGGACGCGACCGACGCCTATTTGGCCCGCCAACCGCCGTGAGAAGTGCCATTCCATTCAGATATGCTTACTAACGATCCCACCGATACACCAATGGGCAACTTACCCGATCACAACGCCCGATTCAGGACACGAGTTAGCCATTCGCTTCGGCCTCCCGCCTTTCCCCAAGGCCGAGGGCGGCCGGTTGACATGCGGTTGATGACAGCCTAGACTCGTGCTGCTCGGCGTGGCAATGGGGCGTGCAATCCTGCGCCGCGATAGGGCGAAAGAGAAACTCGTGAAACGTGTTTTCTTTACTTCGGTTGCTCGTTCCGGCGTCGATGCCGACAGGCGGCGCTCGGGTTTCACGCTAATCGAGTTGGTTGTCGTCGTAGCGGTTATCGGCCTGCTCTTATCGCTGGTGCTGGCGGCGGTCCAGCACTCGCGCGAATCTGGCCGGCGGGCGCAATGCGCGTCAAACCTGAAACAAATCGGGCTCGCTCTGCAGGGCTACCAAGATGCTTTTGGCGTGTTTCCACGGGGTTGGAACTTTCGCCATTTTTCGTTCCATGTGGCCATTCTGCCCCAGCTTGAGCAGGGGCCGCTGTTTCAGCGGGTCGACTATCTTGCCGACGCGGTGACCGGAACCAAGAACTCGCCGATCCGGCAGACCGCGCTGGCGATCTACGAGTGCCCCAGCGACGGCTATGCGGCGATACAGTACGCCGGTAATTCTCTCGGCACGAGCTATGCCGGAAACTTCGGCACGGGCGTCCAGACGTATGGGTACAACGGCTTCTTTCCAATCGGCGCCGGCGCCAACCCGGCGGGCATTACCGATGGCCTCTCGCAGACCGCCGCGCTCAGCGAAATCCTGGTGTCTAACCTCCGCTACGACCGGCTGCGCGTGCTGTGGCCGACCGTGCCCATGATGTCGCCCAGCCAGCTCGAGATGTTTGCCGCCCAGTGCTCGACGGTAGCCCCTTCTGAAGGCGGCGAGACGATGACCCATGGGCACCCGTGGACCTGCGGCGACGCGGGCTTTACTTTGTACAACCATATCTTGCCGCCGAACCGGCCGAGTTGCCGCAATGGCACCCGCGTGCAAGAGGGCGCATATTCGCCCGCCAGCATGCACCCCGGCGGCGCCAATGTCGCGTTCGGCGATGGCCACCTCAAATTCGTCGTCGACGATGTCGATCTGCGCGTTTGGCGCGCATACGGTTCAAGGAACGGGAACGATGCCGCGTTTTAGTTTCTGGAAGGAATCCATAGGAGGAGATTTCAATGAGACTGTCAAGATTGGGTCTCGCGTCGTTTGTGGTTTTTGCGGCATCAATGCTTGCCGGTGCGGACGCGCGTGCGGGCGACTTCTACATCGAATCGCCGCAAATGGGCAAACAATATCAAAAAAACGCGCCAATCGCGTGTTCTGGCGGGGCGACCTTTTTCAATGAACCATACACGCTCGAGCTCGTCCTGCAGGATCCGGTGAAAGGACCGGTGGTTGTCGACTCCTACCAAGGAAAGAGCAACAATATCAATGGGTCCTGGTCGCATACGTTCCAGTCGACGCAACAGAACCTTTATCCCGCCGGCACCTATTACGTCATGATCTATAGCGATAACCCGGACCCAGACGACGGCGTCGAAATAACACTGACCGACTAAAACCAGAGAACCGAAATGAACCGAGCCTTATTCACAGGCGTCGCACTGCTGTGCATCGCGGGCAGCGGCTGCAGTTGCCGAGAATCGCGCAGGCGGGTGCCATCGACGCCTTTCGCGCGCCCGCTCGAGGCTGCATTTTCCGAGGCCAGCCAGGAGCCCGTCGTGTCGGGCCGCGAGTTTCCCGTCACAGGCTCGGTTCGTATGGACGATGCCGCAGCGCGCATCGGAGGCTTAACGGTCCATCTTATTAAAACGAATCCGGACGGTGGCGAGATTATCTATTGGGCGGCGCAAGCGCCGCTCGAACGGCGAGAAGGCGACGAGTTTCGGTTTGAGTGCCAAATGAAGGCGCCGAAAGATTCCGGCGAGTATTTGCTGCACGCCATCTATAAACGCGACAAGATTGCTGAGTCTAAGATATCGGTGATGCCAGATCCAGCGAGCGATGCGCGATGACGGTGCAGGAAAAAACCTGTGAGGCGACGTGAACAAAGCCGCTGCGCGGCAAACAGCTTCTCAAGCCCGACGTCTTCGAGACGCTTGTCAACCCGAACTGCTCGCACTTGTGCAAATTGGCACATGCGGCAGCCGCGTCGCGCGTGGTGGAATGACTTATGGCGATTGAGATGATCGAGCGGCGGCAGTTCGTCTTTGAGCGGGGCACCTTGCCGGCGGTCGATGCGACCGACGCGTATTTGGCACGGCGGCGGCCCTGAGGCAATGACGGCGTGGAGCATGGAAGCCCGACCCGGAAGCCAGGCTCGGTAAGAGGCGTAAACCCACATTAGCGAGGGGCTTCCACACCCACGGGAAAAAAAGGGGGGAGGGGCAGTACGGCAACCCCAGT
>JAICLL010000081.1 GCA_025927475.1 Pirellulales bacterium | reverse complement strand
TGGGGCCTATGGCAAAAGATCATGTCGGATTGCCCGGCGATGCTTCCCTGGAGCACGCTTATGCCGCGTGCTTTCGACCTGTCGTCGAAAATGCGCATCGGCGTGTACGATTGCGTCTACGTTGCTTTGGCAGAAACGGAACTGTGCCGGGTCATCACGGCGGATCAGCGACTCCTGCACACGTTTCCGGCGCAGACCACGGCTCTAGCCGCGGCGCCCTGACGGCTCGCGCAAATGTTGAGCTCGGGCAGCGTCCGCAAATAGCCGGGGCCAAAAGAGAGTGTCTTTGTTTAAGAATTTTCGTCCCGATCGCAGGACAGGTTACCCACTATGCCAAAACGTCGAAACGCGTTTCAGGACTTAGTTGCGTTGATCGAGCGGCAACTGGCACCCGCCAATGCAAGCGTGACTGAATCGGCGATGCTGGAGGCGTTTGGACTGTCTACGATGCGAGAAGCAGACGTGCTGATTAAAGGCGATTTCGGTGCCTACCAGATGAAAATAGCGGTGGAAGCAAAGGACGAGCGCCGAAAGCTAGACCTCACAACGCTCGATGCCATCGTGCAAAAATACCGCGGCGAATGTCGCGTCGCTGTTGATCGCATTGTCGTCGTTTCTCGGCGCGGGTTCTCCAAGGGTGCGACCGAAAAGGCGAAGGCCCTGGGGGTCGAGTTGCTCACGCTAGACGAAGCAAAGGTCAAAGACTGGTTTTCCGAGACCCCGGCGAATGTTCGCTTTGAGTCAAAGCCACATATCTGCCAAGTGGTCTTCGATCCATCACCGGAAGGCGTCGAACCGACTTCGCTTCTCAGCGAGGGCCGCATTTTTTGTCCGCACGGGCATGACCACGGCAGCATTCGAGAGTACGCTAACCACGTCATGTTTTGCCACGCGCTGTTGGCCGAGCCAGGGAAAGGGAAACTACGAGAGCTTGAAGAAGCAATAAGAGGCTCGCCTGAAGGAACGGGCACGCTCACCGCCGATTTTGAAAGACAGGGCTGGAAAGTTCTTTACAAGGGAACGGAGCATGCGATTGAGAAGATGCGCGTGGTGCTACACGCCAGCGCCGCTAAAGGCGAGGGCAGTTGCAAGACGTACGTCAGAAGCTCAACCGACGGCAGCACTAGAGTATTTCGGCACATTGAAATGACGGCTGCGAGGCAGCGCGTTTCAATCGTCATGCCGGTCGATAGAGGCGTACCCGATAAAATCACGCTTCGGTTGGACAGCGTGCATCCCCACGAGAAGCGCAACACGGCCTCGATCATTTCGCAATAGACCAAGAAAACCGAAAGCGATTGAAGCTCCCGCTCCGACTACTCTGCCGGCGCGCGGTTTTTGCAGGTCGTGCAAATACGCCGGGACACCGGTGCGTGGCGCGATCATTGTGCCGGTTTCTGAGCGAGGTTTAGTTCCAAAAGCTTCGCCAGGATTTCATCGTCGGTTAGGTCGCTGGGCCAGCCGTAGGCGGCGAAGACGGCCTCGTCGAGACGGCGATGGGCGTGGTCGAGCCAGGCGGGTCGCTGGTTGTAAAGGTTCGTCAGCGTGCGCTTGGCCAACTCTTTGGCGCACTCGGCGTCGAGCGGCGCCAACCGCCGATAGCGGACCGTGCCAATCCCCCGGCTGTCGGCGTTCTCCACGTACCGCGACCAAGGACCGTCGACCGAACCCGGAAACGTCAACACTTCCTCCCGCGTCCATTCGGGTGGGTTCAGCCAGTTTGAGCGAAGCCGGTCGATGTCCTTAGCGGCCTCGGAAATTGCCATTCCTTGTGCCTTCGTAGGCTCGGGGAGCGGAAACGTCTCGAAACAAGTCGTCGGCGTGTAGCGAGGGCGCGTCTCAAGCTGGGTGCCCATTCGCAACGCCCATACTTCGTGCGCGCGAGAGTGCAGAACGCCGAAAAAATAATCATCGTCGCGCGCGAATGCGATGAGCTGGCAATCCGGCAGCACAGGCACTGTGACCCACACGAAAAGACGGTGTTTTGCGACGCGCGGTGTTGCAATGTATCGCGTCAATCCAGCGGTCGCCACGCGGAATTCGGGACGCGGTGCGTAAAGCTCCCACCACTGATCGCGAAACCAGCCTCGCTGCCGCGCTTCGCGAAACGGCTTGACATTAGCTCGCACATATTCGAATGGAAGCTCGTACCGCGCAGCGCCGATCTCGGAAATGTGATGTGGGAAGCTAATGAGCCAAGCTTCGCGGGAGCGTTTCGTGACGTCGTTCCCATTGAGATAGGGCAGCACCACATCGCCGTTCGCGGAACCCGCTGGATTAGGTGCAAGAAGCCAGGGCCGGCATATGGAAAGCGGCACGTCGAACGGCCCCTGCTTCGTCACGCCCATAAAAGCCACGGACCGATTTTGCTTGAGCTTGACGGCATCGCTTAACTTCACGCTGCCGCGCAAGTCGGCATTGATCTGCTGCACCCGCATTCCATCGAGCAACTTGTGCTCGTCGTCGGCAACGCCGTACCCGACCATCGAAACATGCACCGCAGCGCCGTCCAGCGTCCAGTCCCGGTCCCCCTCGGCGAAAAAGATGTCCGCGGTTTCGCTGACCCGCTCGAGAACCCGTCGACTGGCGCCCCCTCGAATACCTTGTGTTGCCAAAAGCCCGACCCGTTTCGCGTTCCCTGCTTCAACCGCAGCTCGCGCTTTCTCAAACCAATAGCAGCATAAATCCGCCTCGCGTGGCACGCGGCCGTCCCACACAGTAAACATTGCGTCGACGTATTCATCGCCAAGGTTTTTCCGCAACAGCTTCCCGCCCAAAAACGGCGGATTTCCAACGATGTAATCCGCGTCCGGCCACTTCGGCTCGGATGGGAATTGCGCGCGTTCGCCATCGACGATCGCGTCTTTCCGCTCGATGCTCTCGATCGGGTCAAGCACCGGATTGCGCGGCGCCGGAAAGCCGTTGTCGTGCTTCCATTGCAAAAAGCCGATCCAGATGACCACCTGGGCGAGCTGCTGGGCGACGGGGTTGATCTCGATGCCGTGCAACTGCGTGGGCCGCACCTGCGGCAACAGGCTGGCGCCGTGCGCCGCCGCATAGGTGATCACCTCTTTCTCGAGGTCGAGCAACAGGTTAATGGCCACGTACAAAAAATTGCCCGATCCACAGGCCGGGTCCAAAATCGTCACGTGCGCCAGCCGCTCGACAAAATCCTGCAACAGACGGTCGTGGTCTTTGCGGGCTTTCGATTCCTTGGGCGCGGCCGCGCGGCGCGTTTTGCCCGCGGCGCCCTTGGCCTGCTGCGTCACCTTTTCCCACAGCGCGTCGCACTTGGCTTTCACGTCGGCCCACTCGCGGCGCAGCGGAGTCATGACCACCGGCTCGAGCAGCGTGAGAATGTCGGCCCGGCTGGTGTAGTGGGCGCCGATCTGCGAACGCTTGGCGGGGTCAAGTGTCCGCTCGAAAAGAGTGCCGAAGATCGACGGCTCGACGCTGCCCCAGTCGTGCTCGTTCACCAGGATCAGTTCTTTGATTTCGTCGGGGCGCAGCTCGATCACGTCGGCGTCGGCGAACAGCCCGCCGTTGAAGTGCAAGATGGTGTCGGCCCCAAAATAGCCGCCGGTGGCCATGGCCTGAAACAGCAGCCGCAGGTGCTCGGCCAGCCGCGGCGGGTTGTCGCGCGAATTGGTGAGGATCTTCTTGAAGAGTTTGTCGGGCGCGCCCAGCAAGCCGATGTCTTCGGCGAACATGCAGAACATCAGCTTCATCAAAAAGTGGGCGGCCTCGTGGGCGGGCACGCCGCGCACCCGCATGCCGTCGGCCAGTAGCCCGAACCGCTCGGCGGCCTGCCGCGTGATGCTCTCGGCGGTCTGGCCGGGCCGCAGGGCGTCGGGTTCGACGAACAACTTGCGCAGCGTGTCGAGGTTGGCCGGCTCGGCCAGGTGGTCGAGATCGAAGGCGTAGACCCGCTTGGCCGTGCCCGTGAAGTTGGTGTGAATCTCGAAACGGTCGAGATCGCAAACGACCAACAGCGGCGGGTTCTCCAGGGCTTCGCGGTACAAGAGCAGTTGGCCGTAGGCGGCGGCCAGGTTTTTGTGTTTGCCCTTGTATTCCCAGCCGAAGTGACCGCGATACCAGACATCGGCCCACCCCTGGCCGCCGCCCGTCTTGCTCACGCCGCGCTCAAAGGTGTAGAAGGCGCCGTCGGGGTCGGCCGCCGCCGGCTTGGGCTGGCCCAACACATCGCACAGGTCGAGAAAGTGTTGCTGGCAAGCGCTTCGCTCGGAAAGGTTGGCTTGCTTCCACTTGGCGACGAATTCTTGGGGTGTCATACCCGCCATAGCCCCCGCGTGGGCGAAAGGAACGAAAAGAACAACGAGACGCGGACGATTGTAGCCCGACCCGCGGCGTGGTTCTAGCGTCGCGCAAAAGCCGGTAACTTTCCGACCAGCGAATTGTGGTGCTTGCTCGCCGGTTTGGCGGAGCATTCGCGGACGGGATCGCGGTCGTCGCGCGGTACGACTCCGATCATTGGCCAGAGTCAGCAAGACCGTCTAGGTGAACTCCGCGGAGCCTGTCTGTGGCTCCGGCGGTTACGGGTGTTGGCGCCACCTCTCCACTTGATGTACCGGGCGCGGTAAACTAGGGTCACGGTGCAACGGTTCATCAGGGTCCGCAGTGTAAAGCCCGAATTATGGGAGCGCTGTATCGGAAAATCCACGACGCGATTCGCGGCGGCCGCTACCTAATTCCGTGGCATGTAGGAATTCAATGTCAGAGCGACGTGAAAAACGTAAGCGATGGGTGCAGCGCGGCCGATATGCCGTCGAAGTCGAAGTGGAAGTCATCTATCCTGCCGAAGCGCCCAGCGAGGCGTGTCTTGAGCCGGCAACCGTGCGATGGCTCGACGAGATCGCCCTGCGCGCCGAAAAGGCCGACATCGCTTTCCTCCGCCAAGTCGGCCGCGTTTTCGAAGCGGTCGCGGCAGCGCCGTAGCCAGAGGCGCTTTTCCGCCGGGGGTTGTCTGGCAATTTCAGCCCGAGCGGAAGCAATGACACGGAGCGGTGGGACTCGCTGCGCTCGGCCTTGCGATTTCGACCCCCATCGAGCCTTTCTCGATGGTGAAGCAGACGGCACGCTAGCCCGAAAAAGCCGCATTACCACGGCCCCATCCAGCTCGGCTGGATGGTGAAGCAGATTTTGGGCTTAGAGCATTGTTCACCGATCCGGGCAAGCCGGATGGGGTCAAAACGCGCAACATCAAAATGCGCAATCGCGGCCCCAGGGGCGTTGGAACGGGTTTGCAATCGACGTCTGTAGGGAACGCCCTCTGTGGCGTTCCGTGTGCTGCGGATCGACGTCGCGCCGCCCCTCGCGGAACGCCACAGAGGGCGTTCCCTACAGAGTATCACGAGGTTCGCGGCGCAGAAGCGTTCCTGCACCCCAGCCCCAGCCACCGCCGCGCATCGTCACGGCGAAGGCGGCGCGGCTTTTGGACAGCTTTCCGAAAAAAGTGTACCATGCTGGCAGACTTATCTGCGCTCAACGTTCGAGCCGCGCTGCGCACCTATTTTTATCAGACAAGGATTCATGCCATGCGAGTTTGGCCGGGCCGACCGTACCCCCTGGGCGCCACCTGGGATGGAAGCGGAGTCAACTTCGCCCTCTATTCCGAAAACGCCGAAAAAGTCGAGCTGTGCCTGTTCGATGGCGTCGACGACGCCCAGGAAGCGCAGAAAATCCCCATCAAGGAACAGACCGACATGGTCTGGCACGCCTATTTGCCCGACGTGCGGCCGGGGCAGCTCTATGGTTACCGCGTACACGGGCCTTACGACCCCAGCCACGGCCATCGCTTCAACGCGAACAAGATCATGCTCGATCCCTATGCCAAATCGATCGGGCGCGACGTGCGGTGGACCGACGCCATGTGGGGCTACAAGCTGGGCGGCGAAGAGGCCGATGTTTCGTTCGACGAACGTGACAACGCGGCCCATGCCCCGCTGGCCGTCGTGGTCGACCAGGCGTTCACCTGGGGCGACGACCGTCCGCCCAACGTGCCCTGGCATCAGACGCTCATCTACGAAATGCACGTCAAGGGTTTTACGAAGCTGAACGAAGAAGTGCCCGAAAAGCTGCGCGGCACGTATTCGGGCATCGCCTCCGAAGCCTCGCTGAGCTATCTGCGCAAGCTGGGCATTACGGCGGTTGAGCTGTTGCCGATTCATTATTTTCTCGACGACCGGCACCTGGTCGACAAGGGGCTGTCGAACTATTGGGGCTACAACACGCTGGGCTTTTTCGCCCCCGCCGGGCGGTATTCCGCCTCCGAAACGTCGCAAGACACGGTGCGCGAATTCAAGACCATGGTGCGCAACCTGCACGCCGAAGGCATCGAGGTGATTCTCGACGTGGTCTACAACCACACCGCCGAAGGCAATCAAATGGGGCCGACGTTGTCGTTTCGCGGCATCGACAACGCCGCGTATTACCGGCTCAGCCCGGAAGACCCACGCTATTACATGGACTACACCGGCTGCGGCAACACCTTCAACATGCGCAACCCGCGGGTGTTGCAGCTCGTCATGGACAGCCTGCGATACTGGATTGCCGAGATGCACATCGACGGTTTCCGCTTCGATTTGGCCAGCACGCTGGCCCGCGAGCTGCACGAAGTCGACAAGCTGGGCGCGTTCTTCGACATCATCCATCAAGACCCGGTCATTTCGCAGGTGAAGCTGATCGCCGAGCCATGGGATCTGGGGGCCGGCGGTTATCAGGTGGGCAATTTTCCGGCCTTGTGGTCGGAGTGGAACGGCAAGTATCGCGACTGCGTGCGGCGGTTTTGGAAAGGCGACGAGGGCATGGTCTCGGAGTTTGCCACGCGGTTTACCGGCTCGAGCGATCTGTACGAGTGGAGCAGCCGCCGGCCGCACGCCAGCATCAACTTCATCACCTGCCACGACGGCTTCACGCTCAACGACCTGGTGTCGTACAACGAAAAGCACAACGAGGCCAACGGCGAAGAGAACCGCGACGGCGCCAGCGACAACCATAGCTGGAACTGTGGCGCCGAAGGACCGACCGACGATCCGGAAATCAACGCCCTGCGCGAGCGCAAGAAACGCAATCTGCTGGCCACGCTCTTGTTTTCGCAGGGCGTGTCGATGATTCTGTCCGGCGACGAAATCGGCCACACGCAAAAGGGAAACAACAACGCTTATTGCCAAGACAACGAAATCACTTGGCTCAACTGGAACCTCTCGTCCGAACAGACTAAGCTGCTCGAGTTCACGCGCAAGTGCATTGCCATTATCAGCGAGCAGCCGGTGTTTCAGCGCCGCCGGTTTTTTCACGGCCAGGGCATCCAGGGCGGCGAAGCCACCGATATCGCCTGGCTCGACATGTCGGGCAAGGAAATGTCAGAAGAAGATTGGAAGACCAGCTTTGTGCGGTCGTTCGGCGTCGAGCTGTTCGGGCAGTCGATCGACGTCGACGAGCACGGCGAAGAGATCAACGGCGACACGATGCTGTTGCTTTTCAACGCCGACCACGCCACGCGGATCGATTTTACGTTGCCGGAGCTGGAAGAAGGCCAAAGCTGGCAGTTGGTGGTCGACACCGCGGTGAGCGGCGAGGGAGAGGAAGCGCACGAGGTCGAGGGTCCGCAATATGGGCTGGCGCCGAGTTCTTTGGCGCTGTTGCGGCTGCGCGAGCCGCCGCCGGCCGCGGAGTAATCGCGGAATTTGAACAGAAGGCAACGAAGGAAACGAAGCGAAAGTAAGGTTCTCAGCAGCCAATGAACGAGCTTGGGCCCAGCGACCAATCGGCGCGTGCTCAGCCGCCGCGCACCGTATTATGGATGGCGCTGATCATGGGCGGCTTGGTCGGAGCGCTCATGCTGGTGATCGGCGGCGCGGTGGCGTTTCACCTCTGGCAAAGCAGAGGCGTGGCGGCGTTGCCTCCACGACCGGCGGAATCAAAGGCGGATCAGCAGCGCACCATCACCGAGGCGTTCACAGCCCAACCCACGGTTGACAGGCCGGACGAGCTGCGCGAAATGCGCCGCCTGATCGCGCGGGCGGCGCGGTTGTCGCCCGCCGACAACGCTGACGATTATTTCGATCTCGATCGAATGGTCGCCGAAATCAAGTCGGCGACGGCCAACCCAGAAGTGTTCGAGTCGCGCGAATGGACTCGCGGATTTAAGCAGGGGGTTGCCCAGCGCATGGGGCAATTGGGTCTGTTGGCTCAATATCGCAGGATCGAGATTAAGCGGGTCAAGCATCTCGCTTCCGGCGATGACGCCGTGGTCTATGCGCGCCACCGCGCCGACGACGGCGAAAGCCTGAAGATGCGTTGGTGGCTTCACCGGAGCCGCGGCCGCTGGCGGGCGTATGATTATGAAAACCTCGGCTTCGGCACGCGCATCACCACCGGCATGGCCGCCACGTTTGATTCCTTGCAAGGAGGAAAGCTCGATGAACGGTTGGAGCGGGCGGTCCAAGTCTGTCAACAGAATTGGCAATTGCTTGGCGCAGAGAAGTACGACGAGGTCGCCGAGGCGCTGGCATCGATCGCCGATGGGTCGCTGCCTGCCTTGCTCGAGCCGATTCGTGAGGTCCAATGGGCGATGGTTTGTGTGGCGCGGACCGAATTCGAGGAGGCGCTCGCGCATCTCGACCGCGCCGAGACGCTGCAGCCCGAGATGCCCATCGTGGTCATGCTCCGAGCGTCGGCCTTGAATGGGTTGGGCCGGCACGATGAAGCGCTAACGGACGCGCGCAAATACCTCGACCTCTTGGGCGATGACGAGACGGGATATTTCCTCTTGGGCACGGCCCTGGAGGGGCTCGGGCAGTTGCCAGAGGCCGCCGACGCCTATCGCCGCGGACTCGACGATTACAGCGACTCGGCTGACAACCTGGCGGGTCTGGCGTCGGTGCTGCCCGACGACAACTTGGATGAATTGGTCGAGCGGTTCGGCGCTTTCAAGAAGCCGGGCGTTCGCTTCGGGCCGATCGCCGACGAGTTGCTCGCCAACGGACAACTAAAGGCGTTGGCGGTGATCGTCGAAAAACACCGCCAGATGTCGCCCGCCGATCCGCGCAACGGTTTTTACCTTGGCAAGCTTCACGCTCAGCGGCAAGAGTATGAGCAAGCGGCGGAAAGCTTCCGGCGGGCGCTGGCCAGCGCCAGCGATGAACAGCAGGCAACCTTCACCGCCGCCCTGATCGACGCCCTGTTGTCGGCGGGCAAACCGCTCGAAGCCTATCGGGCCGCGCCCGACGACGATACGTTCTTCAAGGTTGCCAATCACTTGATCAAGCACAAGCAGCCCGACGCCTTGGAAAAATTGATCGGTTTGTACGCGCCGGACCACGCCGAGGACACCTGGTTGCCGTATTTTCGCGGCGAAGTGCTGGGGCTGCGCGGCCACTACGAACAGGCTGCGGCCGCCATGCGCCCCATGCTCAACCAGCCGCTCGCCGACGGCCAGCGCAAGTCGTATTGGGACGAGTTTCTGGCGTGCATGGCGCTGGCCGGCAAGACCGTCGAGGGATACCGCGCATGCCCCGATGCTCGCGTTGCCTTTGAATACCTCGGTGATTTTCACGTGAACCGCGGCCAATACGGTCCGCTCGAAGAGCTTATCGCCGCCCACAAATCCGCCGACCGCGGTGACAAGTGGATTCCCTATTACGAAGCGGCATTGCTGGCGGGACGAGAAAAGTTTGATGCCGCCGCCACGCTGCTCGAGCCGCTGTTGCACTCCGCCGCCGAGCCACACCAACTCGCCAGCTATGCCAACATCTATCTGACGTCGATGGTCAATGCCGGGCATCCGCTCGAAGCCTATCAAGTGGCGCCCGAGGCTCAAAATGCCTTTCTTACCGCGGCGAACCGCCTGCTGAGCGACCGCGACCCTGAGAAACTGGACCGCTTGGTTCAGTTGCACGCTCAGCGAATGCCCGACGACGCCTGGCTGCCGTACTTTCGGGCCGAGGCGCTGTTGATTCGGGGCGCGTTGGCCGAAGCGGCGGCGGTCATCGAGCCAGAATTGGCCAAGGCGACGGACGACCGGCGGCAGTCATATCTCGACGAGTATCTGTGGTGCATGAGCCAGATCGGCCAGCCGCTGGAGGCTTATCGCGCGGCGCCCGACGCCGCCGCGGCCTTCCGCGGTCTGGCGGGTTTGCTCGACGACTTCGACCGTCGGGCGGCGCTCGCGCGACTGCTGGCGGCCCACGAAGAGCGCTTGCCGGACGATCCCTGGCTGGTTTACTACCGGGCCAGACTGTTGGCACTGAAAGGCCGCTTCGGCGAAGCGGCCGAGACGCTGGCGCCGCTGCTCGGCAGCGACGATGAAGAGTTGAGCGACGATTGTTTTTATCAATACGATTGGCTCGTTTCGCAAGCGGGCAGGCCGCTTGATCTTTATCGTCACTGGCCTGATTCACAGCGGGCGTTCGCTTCGATCGCCTACGATCTGTCCTCCGCCGATCCGCCAAAGACCGAGGCGCTTGCGGAACTGATCGCACTGCACGAGGCGAAGCACGCCGACGATCCGTGGCTGGAATTCTACAAAAGCAAGCTGCTCATGCTCCGCGGTCAGGCGGCCGAGGCCGCCACCGCTCTGCGGCCGTTGATCGACCAGCAAGAAAGCCCGGCGATGGCGCGGTTGGCGAGTCAGGCTTATTTCGACGCCTCGGTGGCTGCCGGCCAGGTCGAACAAGCCTATCAGGCCGCGACTGACAAAGGCGACGCGTTCGCTAGGTTGGCTTATCGGCTGCTCGATCTATCGAAGCTCGACGAACTTGAGCGGCTAATCTCGCTGCATGGTGAACAGCACGGCGATGACATTTGGCTTGCTTATTACAATGCGCGGCGCCTGAAGGCCCGTGGCGAGCCGGAAGAAGCAATTTCGGTTCTCAAGGGCCGCATCGCCGGCCTGGAAGACGAATCGGAAAAGCAAACCCTGGCCAACACCTTGGTCGACATGCTCCTTGAAGCCGGACAGGTTTGGGATGCTTACGAGGCGGATCCGGCGATTGGGTTTTTCCGAGTCGTCAGCAGTCTCATCGAGAAAAAAGACTCCGCAGCATTGCTCAAACTCGTGGCAATGCATCGCGAGCGTCAGCCCGACGACGTGTGGCTCGATTATTACGAGGGCGAGGCACGGCGGTTGGCCGCGGAATTCGAGCTAGCCGATGAATCGTTCGCGGCGGGGCTGGCCAAGCTACGCGGTGACGATGCCGACACTGAGACGGCCAACGATTACCGGTCTGCCCGCCGGGCAGCGCGTTTCGAGGCCGGCCAGATTGTCGAGGCGTACCGAGACAGCGCCAATTTGCACGACGCGTTTGTAGACCTGGCGGGCCGTTGCCGAGCATCGCACAACGGCGACCTTTTAGAGCAGCTTGCCGCGGCGCGGCGGGCTGATGAACCGCGCGATCACGACCTGCCGGAGGCCGAAGTCGAGGCCAGCTTGCTGCGGCAAGATTACCAGGAAGCCGTCAAGCGATTGCTCGCCCACCGCGCGGCGCTCGAACCGCTCGGGACCAGGCATTTCGAGCGTCGCATGTTCGTTGCCCAAATCAAGTTGGACAAGTTGGACGACGTCCGAAGAACGGCTCAGATTATCGCCGAGCGCGAAGGCGACGATCTGCCGGAAGCCATCGTCCACGCGGTGGCGGGCGACGCGGCGGCCGCGGAAGCGGCGCTCGAAAAGTGCCTGGCCGATGCACCGGTGCGGCTGGCGGAGATCTATCGGGAGGAGCTTTTGCAGCCTATGTTGACCAGCGACGCATTGGCCGACTTTCGCCAGCGGCACCCGCCGCCCGGCGTGACGGCTGCACAAAAGACCGGTTCTTGAAGAGGCGCTAGATTCGGAGGCCGCACCCATCATGCACGATATTTCGCTGGCGTTTTTCTGGCATCAGCATCAGCCGTATTATCCCGATGACGTGGGCGGCGAGAACCCCATGCCGTGGGTGCGGCTGCACGGCACCAAAGACTATTGGGGCATGGCGATGCTCTTGAAAGAGACGCCGGAGTTTCACGCCACCATCAACCTGGTGCCCAGTCTGCTCGATCAACTGCTGGCGTATATCGACCGCGGCCACGAAGACACGCATTTGCGCGTTTCGCGCGCGCCGGCCGACAGCCTCAGCGAGCAAGACATGTATTACTTGCTCGATAACTTTTTCATGGTCCATCCCGACCAGATGATTCGGCCTTATCCGCGCTACTTGGAGCTTTATCAAAAGCGCGGGCTGTCGATTGATTCGGCGGCAAGGGCCGCCAAGCGATTCGCCAAGCGCGACGTGCTCGATCTCCAGTGCTGGTCGAACCTGACTTGGATCCATCCGCTGGCCTTTGAACTCGACCGTGACCTGGCCGAGTTTCGTGCCAAGGGCAGCAATTGGACCGAAACCGACAAGCAATGGCTGCTCGAAAAGCAGTTCGAACTGCTGCGCCAGGTAGTGCCATTGCACCGCGAGCTAGCCGAGCGGGGGCAGGTCGAGTTGACGACCACGCCGTATTATCACCCCATTCTGCCGCTGCTGTGGGACAAGCGGCTGGCCCGGCAGGCCATGCCCGAGGTGCATCTTCCGCAGCACCTCGATGGCTATCCCGAAGACGCCGCCGAGCAGATTCGCCGCGCGGTTGACTATCACGAGCGGCTGTTTGGCGAAAAGCCCCGCGGCATGTGGCCTTCGGAAGGCTCCGTGTGCCAGGCCATGATTCCCACCGTGGCCGCGGCGGGCATTCGCTGGCTGGCGACCGACGAAGAGATTCTCTCTTGCTCGACGCAGGGCTGGGTGTCGCGCGACGGCCAAGGCTATCTGCGGCAGCCCGAAATGCTTTATCGCCCCTGGCGGGCCGAGGAAAAAGGCCAACAGGTGCAGCTCGTTTTCCGCGATCACGCCATGAGCGACCAGATTGGCTTCCATTATCAACGCTATCAGGCCCAGCACGCGGTCGACGATTTTGTGGGCAAGTTGGAGGCGATCGGCGGGGCGACCGGCGCGAACGCCGGGCATCGGCCCACGCTGGTCAGCATCATCCTCGACGGCGAAAACTGCTGGGAGTATTATCCCAACGGCGGCGTCGATTTTTTGCGGGCGCTGTATCGCCGCATTGTCGACCATCCGAAAATCACGCCTGTCCGCGTCGGCGATTATCTGGAAAAACATCCGGCCACCGACAAGTTGGGCGGGCTGTTTTCCGGAAGCTGGATTCAGCACAACTTTGGCATCTGGATTGGGCATCCCGAATGCAACCGGGCTTGGGATCTGCTGTTTGAGACCCGCGAGCATTTGCGCCGCGCCACGCAGGCCAAGCAAAAACCGCCCATCGAGATCGACCGGGCCTGGACCGAGCTGTTCATTGCCGAGGGAAGCGACTGGTTCTGGTGGTTCGGCGATTCGCACAGCAGCGCGCAAGATGCCCTGTTCGATCGGTTGTTTCGCAAACACTTGCAGAATGTTTACACCATTTTGGGCGACACGCCGCCCGGCGAGCTGTCTCGGCCCATTAGCCAGGGCCATCGGGCGGCATGGTTGCACACGCAGCCGACCAGCTTGCTGAACGTGACGGTGGATGGTCGCCGGACGTATTTTGAGTGGATCAACGCGGGGCGTTGGCTGCCGAGCGGTTCGCGCGGCACGATGTCGATGGTGCAAGAAGGGCGGCTGGCGGCGGTGTATTTCGGTTTCGACGCCGAACGACTCTGCCTGCGGCTCGACGCCCGCGGCGGCGCCGCCCGCGAACGCCTGGCAGATATCGACACCGTGCGCATCGTGTTTGCCGAGCCGGCGGGCTTTGAGCTGCTGATCTCGCATCCCAACTGGCAGGAGCCGATTGTGCAGCTTTACCATCACGATGTGGCGGTGAGCGAATCGGGCATTGAGGCCGCGGCGGCCATCTATTTGGAGGTGGCCGTGCCGCTGCGCAGCCTGGCGCTTTCGACCGACGACCCAGTGAATTTTTACATCGAGCTGTTCGAAGGCGAACAAGCGATCGACCGCGCTCCCACGGAAGGAGCAATCGACACCACCGTGCCCTCGCCGGAGTTCGAAAACATGATGTGGCAGGCGTAAAGCACGGCGAGGCTGTTGCCACTGATCGGCTGGCAAGCCCAGCGGAGCCGGGCGGTTCCGCAGTACCGGCCTTGCCTGTCAAAACCGATCCGACGCGCGCGGACGCGTGGCCCGCGGGCAACATTGGGCTGTCGAATCACGCCCGTAGCGGGCTAAGCGCCCGCCGTGCGGCGCGCATGCAGGCGACGCAAACTTGCACGGCAAGCTGGACCCACGCACGACGCCCCGACCGGGCCACGCGCGCCTGCGGCGGAGGGGGCTCACGATTTTGGCCAAAGCGGGCGCAGCGCTTCGGGGCTGTCGGCGTGCTTGATCGCGCCGAGGATTTTACGCAGCAACTCGACGTCTTCGATTCGCTGAATTTCATCCAACAGCGCCACGCCCGGTGCCGCGAATCTCATTTCCAACGCCACCTCGATGCCCTCGAGCAAGCTTCGCCGTGCGCCGATTGCCAGACCTTCCTGCCGGCCCTCTTCACGGCCCTCTTCACGGCCTTTCGTCAGGCCTTCGGCCAGGCCCTTCTCAATGCCAATACGCTCCGCAGTCGATATCAACGGCATACCTTTCTCCTGTTCAAAGTCGTGAATCTCGTTCCACGCCAATTCGGCCAACGGCTTGGGCAAGCTCATCATGGCGTCGATCACGCGATACAACCGGCGAATTTCGTCGGCGTCCAATCCTCGCGCGTAAAGTTCCTTTACTTGCCGAACCAACGAAACGCGCCGTGCTTCGTCGTCATCCGCGGTCTCCAACGTCTTCAAGTGTGCCAGCACCACCGGAGCAAAGAGATTGGAATCCGACTCCAGCGCCGCTTCATCGGCTGCATAGTCGAGCAGCTTGGCGGTGGCGAACTTGATGCCAACCTCCGTTCCCCACAGCTCATAACCAAACCGATCCGGCCGCCAGGCGGGCCGGTTGTCGCCCAGGACGGCGAAACTGGCCACCTTTCGATTATAGCGATCAAACAGGCGGTAGTTGTAGACGAACATTCGTTTGGCGAAGGCTTTTTCCTCCTGGCTTTGGACCTCGACATGGACCAACACCCATTCCTCTTTGCCGCTGGATCGCCAAACTCTGGCCAGCTTATCGACCACCCGTCGTCCTTGCTCCGATTCGAGCGTAATCTGCTGAAGCTCTTTGTCGAGCATTTCGACGCCCCGCGACCAGTCAATCTCGCGGTGCGCGTCGGCGAAGAAGAATGCCATAAACGGCTCGAAGTAGGCGTCGAGCGCCTCTTTCCACGCGCTATCGAAGTCGGACATGGAAACTCCTGGGGTGATGTGCGAGGTGGCTGTGCGCACCCTCAACGGCTTGCTGCGGCGCCTTCAAGGTTCCGCTGCACTTCGGGTCTCGCCAATTTCATTCAACTGGGCTTGCGACTTCCCGGCAAGCCGAAGGCATATGCTCTGACGACCCGTATGGCACAGCCGCCCTCGGCTGTGGCCCGGTCAACGCCGCCGTAGGCGGCGAATCACAGCCGAGGGCGGCTGTGCCACATTAATTGTGCTAGCGGCTGTGCCACATTATCTGTGCCAGCAACCCAGCTTTGCGACACCACGAGACGGCGCTGCGCCTTTGCGGATGCCGACGGGTGCACTAAGATGAGTGGCTATGCCCGATTTGCGTAAAGACCCGATCGTCGGCCGCTGGGTGATTGTGGCCAAGAGCCGCGCCAAGCGGCCGCACAATTTTCAAAGCACGCCGCAGCTTGAGCCTGGCTCGTTTTGCCCGTTCTGTGAAGGCCACGAGGCCTATACGCCGCCAGAGATTGTGGCATATCGCTCGAATGGTTCGCCGGCCAATGCGGCTGGCTGGCGGGTGCGCGTGGTGCCCAACAAGTTTCCCGCCCTGGAAATCGAAGGCGATCTGAATAAGCGCGGCGAGGGCATCTACGACATGATGCGCGGCGTCGGTGCGCATGAGGTCATCATCGAGTCGCCGCGGCACTTGCTCAGCACGTCGGACCTGCCCGAAGAGAACCTGGCCGAGGTGCTGTGGGTCTACCGCGAACGGCTGGTCGACTTGAAGCGCGATTCGCGGCTGGTCTATGGAATGTTGTTCAAAAACGTCGGAGCGGCGGCGGGGGCCTCGCTGGAACACACGCACAGCCAGTTGATCGTTACGCCCATTGTGCCGATCACAGTGGGCGAAGAGCTGGCCGGTTCGTTGGAATTCCACCGCTATCGCGGGCGGTGCGTCTTCTGCGACATGATTCAGCAAGAACTGGCCGGCGAGAAACGCATCGTGCTCGATACGCCGGGCTTCGTGGCGTTTTGCCCCTTTGCCAGTCGTTTTCCGTTCGAGACTTGGGTGTTGCCCAAGCCGCACGCCAGCCATTTTGAGAATGTCGAGCGACACACCGTCGACGAGCTGGCCCGCGTGCTGCGGCAGGTGATCGGCAACATTGAAACGGCGGTGGACCGGTCGGGCTACAACTATATCGTACACACCGCCCCGTTTGACACGCCCGAGCTGGGCCACTATCACTGGCACATTGAGATCATTCCGCGGCTGACGCAGACTGCGGGGTTTGAGTGGGGCAGCGGGTTTTACATTAACCCGGTGCCGCCCGAGGAAGCCGCGGCGTTTTTGCGCGACGTGGAGGTCGAATCGCACGTGCCGCGGAGCCTGCCGATTAAGTAAAGTGGCGAAAGTTTGCCGTCGATATCATACCTTAGGACGTTGCCCGTAGGGTGGGCATTGCCCGCCAAGGAAGGAACACGCCCCCTCTGTAGGGAACGGACTCCGTGCCGTTCCGCCGAGGGGCGGCGCGACGTCGAACCGCGCCTAACGGAACGGCACGGAGTCCGTTCCCTACATAATCCGTTCCTCGCCATCATCCATGTCACACACCATCCGATTCGTCCTGGCGCTACACAACCATCAGCCGATCGGGAACTTCACGGGAGTTTTTGAGCAGGCCTATCAAGAAAGCTATCGCCCGTTTCTCGACGTCTTCGAGCGTTATCCCACGCTCAAGCTCTCGCTGCACACCAGCGGTTCACTGATGGAGTGGATTGCGGCGGCCCACCCGGAGTATCTCGACCGGCTGGCCGAGTTGGTCGGCACGGGTCGGCTGGAAATCATCGGCGGGGCGTTTTACGAGCCGATTTTGGCGATGATTCCCCGCCGCGACCGTGTGGGGCAGATCGCCAGCTATACGCAGTGGCTCGAGCACCGGCTCGACACCAAGGTGCGCGGTCTGTGGGTGCCCGAGCGAGTCTGGGAACAATCGTTCGTCAGCGATTTGGCCGAAGCGGGCATTCAATACACCGTGCTCGACGACTTCCACTTCAAAAATGCCGGGCTGACGCAGGCCCAGCTCGATGGCTATTACATGACCGAGGACGACGGGCATTTGCTGGCCGTCTTTCCGGGCAGCGAGCGGCTGCGCTATCTGATTCCGTTTGCCTCGCCGCAGGAAACCATCGACCACCTGCGGTGGATTTCGTCGCAGCACCCCGGCGCCGTGGTGGTGTTTGGCGACGATGGCGAAAAATTTGGCACCTGGCCCGAAACGCATACGCATGTGTATACCAACGGCTGGCTGGCCCAGTTTTTCGACCTGCTGGTGGCCAACGAAAGCTGGATCAAGATCACCACGCTGGGCGAGGCGGTCGACAACGTGCCGCCGCTGGGCAAGGTCTATCTGCCCGACAGCAGCTACCGCGAGATGACCGAGTGGTCGCTGCCCACCGAGCAGCTTGTTGAGTATGAGCGGCTCAAGCACGAGTTTGAGCACGACCCGCGTTGGCCCGCGCTGTCGCAGTTCGTCAAGGGCGGCTTTTGGCGAAACTTCAAAGCCAAATACCCCGAAAGCGACGAGATGTACACCCGCATGCTCATGGTCAGCAAAAAGCTGCACGCGGCGACCGAGGCCGGGCACGACGCCGAGCTGGTGGGCGCCGCTCGCACCGAGCTATATCGCGGGCAATGCAATTGCAGTTACTGGCATGGCGCCTTCGGCGGCATTTATCTGCCGCACCTGCGCAACGCCGTCTACAATCATTTGATCGCCGCCGACAATCTGCTTGATCGCGCCGCCGTGCGCAACGAACCGTGGGTCGAAGCCACGCCCGGCGACTTTAATCTCGACGCGCGGCAAGAAGTGTTTTTGTCGAACGACAAGTTGGCGATGCTCTTCTCGCCCTACCGCGGGGGAATGCTCTACGAGCTGGACGTGCGTTCGATCTGCCTCAATCTGCTGGCGACGCTAGCTCGCCGGCCCGAAGCCTATCATCGCAAAGTGCTGGCGGGGGCGGCTGGCGGCAACGGCCATGTTTCGAGCATTCACGAGCGGGTGGTTTTCAAGCAGCCGGGACTCGACACCCGAGTGCAATACGACGCCTGGCCGCGCAAGAGCCTGCTCGACCACTTTTTCGACCACGAGACTTCGCTGGCCGCGGTGGTCGCCGGCCAGGCAACCGAGCGCGGCGACTTTCTGCAAGCGCCCTACGAAGCCCGTGTGCGGCGCAGCGCCGGCCGCATTCAGGTGCAGATGTCGCGGCAGGGCGCGGCCTGGGGACATCCGGTCAAGCTCACCAAAGCGGTGACGCTGTGCTCGGGCAGTGCGGCGCTGGAGATCGCGTATCTGTTGGAGGGACTGCCGCCGGGGCAGCACTGCCATTTTGGCGTTGAACTTAACTTTGCCGGACTGCCGGCCCATTGCGACGACCGCTATTTTCACGACGGCCAACGGCATCGGCTCGGGCATCTCGGCGAGCGGCTCGATCTGCACCAGACCGACGCCCTGGCGATGTTCGACGAGTGGCTCGGCATCGAGCTGACGTTGCGTTCAAGCTGTGCAGGCTCCATTTGGACGTTCCCCATCGAGACGGTCAGCCAGTCGGAGGGCGGGTTCGAGCTGGTGCATCAATCGGTGGTGGTCTTACCTCACTGGTACATTCAGGCCGACGCCGACGGCCGCTGGAGCGTGACGATGAATCTCTCCATCGACACCTCCCTGGCCGAAAGCCGCATGGACCACGCGGCCCTGGCGGCGGCGCATTGACCGCGGGATGCAGCTTTGCTTGCCTTTGAGAGATGTTCCGACTTACCATTGAGGTGTAAGAAATGGAATAAAGGGTCAATTTACCATGGAAACACGATCCGTTGAAATCACCTGCACGATTGATGTCAAACCCGGTGAGAAGCTCTCCCTACCAGCATCGCTGATCGACGGTGTCGGCCCGGGCCGATGGTGTGTCAGTGTGCGTCGCTGCGACGTGCGAAACGAAGACCGACCGGCACGGTGCCACGATGCCTTCTTGAACAGCTATGCTCCGCAGGACGAGGGGCTGTACGATGATCTTGGCCGGTGAGTTGTGGGTCGCCGACATCGCTTTCACGAACCAGTCTGCATCGAAAAAGCGGCCCGTCCTCGTGCTGTGGCTTGATGCCGCCGACGTTGTGGTAGCGGCCATCACCAGTGCAAACGCTCGTTCTTTGAGCGATGTTCCTTTAGGCGACTGGCAGACCAGCGGTCTTCGCGTTCCCTCGACAGTTCGGCTGTCACGTCTCGACTGCCTCGAACAGCGTCTGCTCGTTCATCGACTGGGAAGGATATCACCGCAGGATGCTCAGCAGGTCAAATCGGTATGGATTCAACATGTAAAGCCTAAGTTTTTAGGGCATCACTAGTCGGCGCGTCGAATAATCGTGACAATACCGCGCTGGGCGGCGGAGCGGTCACGAGGCTCACCGCCACGCCGGCGATCAGCGATGCCGCCAGGCCCCAAACCACCGGATCGAGGCCAAGCAGGTAATAGGGCCGAAACCGCGTGACCTGTCCGATCAGCGGGTCATGGATTTCGCCGGTCGTTAAATACGCCACCAGCGGAATCAGGTACAGCGTGAGCACGGCGGCGGTGCCGGCGGTCATGGCGGCCAGCACGCCGCGCGCGGTGGCACGACGCCAATAGGCCGCCATCACCGCCGGCACCAAAAACGACACTGCCGAGCCGGTGCCGCTGAAGACGACCAGCGCCTGCAAATAGGCCACCGGTCGCAGATTGGCCACGAAGGCAATCAGCCCCACGACGACCATCACGACGTAGGTGAGCCGCTTGATCTGGGCCACCGACGCATCGGGCCGCACGAACCGCTGGTAGACGTCACGCACCAGCGCCGAGGCGATCACCACCAGGTAGGAGCTGACCGTGGCCATCACCGCCCCGAACGGCGCCGTCAGAATGAAACCGGCCACGAGCGACCCGCCCGTGAATTTGCTGGTGGTCAGCAACGCCAGCCGCGGGATGATCTCGTCGGTTTTGCCGGGCAGGTCGGCAATGATCGCCCGGCCGCAAATGCAAATCGCGATCAGCGGCAAGTAAATGAACATGTTGTAGGTGCTCAACAGCGCGACGGACCGGCGAATGGTCCGGGTGTCTTTGCCGGCCATGATGCGCACCATACCGGCGGGCGAACCCACGCCGGCGAAAACCCACAGAAAGAACATCGAAAACGCCAGTCCCAGCGGCATAAACTGTCGGCCGTCGTGTGAATAGCCGGGAGCCAACAGAAAACCGGGCGTAGTGTGTTCGGCGGCGACCAGTGACGCCCGTTCCAATCCCCCCGCGGTCCACAGCACCAGCGGCAGCAGGATCATCACGCCGATGAGCATCATGACGCTCTGAAACAGGTCGGTCCAAACCGCCGCCAAAAACCCGCCAATCACGGTGTAGCCCACCACGGTGAGCGCGAAAACCGTCAGCCCAATGAGATAGTAATAGTCGAAACCGGCAGTGGCCGACTCGTCGAACGTGAGCGCCCCAGATCCCGGCATGGCCACCTTCATCACAATCGCCCCCGCCTTGAACTGAGCTACCATCATAAAGCTGAGGTAGAACAGAATGAGCACCAAAGCCGCCACGCCCACGGCGGGGCTGGCAAACCGCTCGCGGAACAGGTCGGGCACGGTGATCGCGCCCGTGCGCCGCGACAACTGGGCCATACGCTTGCCGATCATGCCGAAGCCGGTGATCGGCACCACCATGTAGCCTGCGATCCAGAGCGTGAGCACCCACCCGTGGCTGTAAACCAGCGACGGAAAACCCATGAAGGTGCCGCCGCTTTGTACGGTGGTGGTCAGAGCCAGCGCCCATGCGCCCAGCCCGCGGTTGCCCAAGAAGTAGCCCTTTAAGAACGAGCCGCGTTCAACGATCCGCTGCGCTACCGTGCCTAGCCAAACCGAAGCAACGACAAACACCAGCAGGGCGACCAGTGCACCGCCGCCGGACGAAGGTTCATTCATGCGCCGCCTCGCCCAGCCCGGTTTCTTCGACAGGTTCGCCGCCCAGATCGTCGTCGGCCATAAACCACAGCCCGAACCACCATGAAACCACGGTGCAAAGAGTCCAAGGCAGCACAATGCCCCACAACACCCAGCCGGGTACGCCCAACCAGAGCGTCGGCATTTGGCCCTCACGGCCATAGCCAAACCAATAGCAATAACCGATGGTGTACGTCAGGGCGGCCAGCCACACGCCGAGCACCAACAGCGCTTCACGCCGCGCACTGCGCAGCAGCGGATCTTCGTCGGGCCTCTGGGGTGACGTGCTCATCGTCGCTCTCGGCGAGGTATCGGCGAGTAAGGGAACCGCCGTGGAGTATAGTCAGCCGATGGACGACGAGAAAGACGCACGCCATAAGCAAGCAGCATTCGCCCCGCGTTCCTCGCTTACCGTTGGTCTTCCCGGTGGCGGCTCAATAGACAGGTCCGCTCGGCGGCGGCAGCGCGCGCCGGCGCGATCGCACGGCGTCACTCCGGCGGCCACCGGAGTGATCACGCTCCGCGTGATGGGTCGTTTCACGAGCTGAGGGGCTCGGTTGCCGCGCGCGGGCTTGCCGCGCCGGCTGCGGCTGCGACGTCTGCCGAGCCGGCTGGCCCCGTTGGGCGGCGCGGCGATCGCGGGCCATTTGCCGCGCGATCATCCGCCGAGCCTCTTCGACCTGCGGCCCGCGAAAATACGCTTGGCCGCTGCGCCGACGATAATGGGTGCCGTTCATCTCGCGCAACAGAGTCTCGGCGGGGTTTTTGTCGCCCGGCGCCCGAGCGCGGCTGTTTCCCGGCGCGGGTGCGCCGCTGGGGTAGTAGTAGGCGCGCAGATCGCGCCCGCTGCCCACGCCTTCGGTCAGCAGAGGATTTGACCACTGGGCTAAACCGACCGCCGGCAGTGCGGCACTCGTCGCCAAACCGGCCACCAAAGCGAACGCCCGCAAACGCACGGTGTTCATAGGGCACCTCCGCCTTTCGGGTAGGAGCAAATGGTGAGCCGCCCCTGGACTCCCGACGCGGTGAGGCGAGAAGAACTGGTTCCAAACGTCGCTAACGCGTTTTGATGTTGCGCTTTCGACCCCTGCCAGCTTGTCTGGCAGGTGAAGAAGTTTGGTGGCTAAGAGGCGGCACCGAGTAGACAGGAAACCGACATCGGTTCGGTGAAGTCGTTTAGCCTATCAAACTTACGCTCCTGCCGGGCAAGCCGGCGAGGGGGCGGCTACCTTGGGGCCGAAAGTGCAACATCAAAACTTACGCGTCTGGCGCCCAGGGCGGGACGGCCACCTGATGCCGGGAAAAACGGCACAACCGCGCGAAAAACGAAAAAGTCGTTGCGGTCGTTGTAACTGCTGGTTATTCTCCAAGATACCGTTCTTTTCCGACATTTCCGGCCCTTCGTGGATCCAGCGGGCCGTTTTGATGCCCGCCGTCTCGGCTCATCGCCAGCCAGCAGGGCAAGGCGCGGAAGTGTCGTCAGACGGTCCGGCAAATGGGGTCAACAATCGGGGAAGCTCTGTGATGTGGTTCGTTCAATCCGCGGGCGGGGATGAGGTGTCTGGTCGGCAGGCGGCGCATCGGCGACGGCGATCGGCCAAACGGCCAATGCGTCGCCATCTTCCGCGCCGCACGGTGCTGGAGGTGCTCGAAGATCGGCACTTGCTCTCTGCCGCCACGTTTCCGCAAGCATTGCCCAACGATCCGCTCTTCCGCGAGCAGTGGGATTTGCAAAACACCGGGCAGACCGGCGGCACGAAAGGCGCCGACATCAACGTGGTGCGCGCCTGGCAGCAAGGCTACACCGGCAAAGGCGTGGTGGTGGGCATTGTCGATTCTGGTGTCTATTATCAACATCCCGATCTCGCGGCGAACTATCGTCCAGATCTCAGCTACAATTTTTTTAACGATCTGCCCGATCCCACGCCGCCGCTGGGACCAAACTTGCTCCCACCGCCCGGCTTTCCGCCGACAGTGCCGTTTGGTGAAGACAGCCACGGGACCGAGGTCGCGGGCGTCATCGCGGGCACGGCCAATAACGGGATTGGCGTGGCCGGAATCGCGCCCGACGCCCAGTTCGGCGCCGAGCGGATCATCACCTTCGATCCGAACGGAGACCTCGTCCAAGGCGGAGATCCGCAACTCGCCCAGGCGCTGACGTTCCATAACCAGCAGATCGACATTTACAGCAATAGCTGGGGCTATACTCCGCAGAATTTCGTCCAATCAGGAATTCTTGGACCCGCCGATCCGAAGACCCTTTCGGCGATGCAAACCGGCGTCACGGCGGGTCGGGGCGGCCTGGGAAACATCTACGTATTCGCGGGCGGCGACTCAGGCAATCAAGCTGGATACGAGAACACAAACAACGAAGAAGAGACTGCCTCTCGCTTCGCGATTACCGTGGCGGCCGTCGGAGATAAGGGCAAGCAATCGACATTCTCACCGGTCGGTGCGTCGAATCTCGTGACAGCTCCGGGGGCCGCCGATCCGTACAACGCTGACAATCACGGGATTCCCACAACAAGTGTGCTTGCCGAACCAGATCCGGCAAACCCCGGCAACTTGAAATACGTCGCGACCTATGACGATGACGGCGTGTACGGATTCAACGGCACGTCGGCTTCGGCGCCCATGGTGTCGGGCGTCGTCGCCTTGATGTTATCCGCAAACCCGAAGCTTTCTTGGCGCGACGTGCAGGAAATCTTGGCCGAGTCGGCGACCAAGAACGACCCGACCGACACCGGCATTCCTTCGGTTCCGGTGACGCCGGGGCCCCAGTCCTTTCCACTGCCAGTTCTTTCAGGCTGGTTTAACAACGGTTATGGATATACCTCCGATGGCGCCATTGTGCAGGTTGACGCCAATGGCAAGCCGGTCGGCGTGACGTTGCCCAGCGACGTCACGGTCACGCCATTTCACCTGAACGACAAATATGGTTTCGGAGAGGTCAATGCGGGCAATGCGGTCACGCTGGCTAAAACGTGGACGCCGATGCAGCCGGAGCAGACGATCACTTCAGGCCAGATTACAGTCAACCAGGCCATCCCCGACGGGGTGGCGCAGGGCGTGAGCGTTCCCGTAACGATCACCGCCCCAATGCACGTCGAACATGCCGAAGTGGTGCTGAACATCACGCACCCACAGCGCGGCGATATCGAGGTCATACTGACGTCGCCCAATGGCACCAGATCCACGTTACAAATGGTTCGAAGCTTCCACGACAACTCCACAACTCCGCCGACGGACTTTACGTTTGACGCATCCTTCGATTCGAGCGGCAACCTGATTCCGAACGCCAATTACACCAATTGGTCGACGTCGACCGTCCAAGACTGGGGACAAAGCGCCTCGGGCAAGTGGACCGTCTCGGTCTCCGACCGCGACAACAATGGGCAGGTGGGCACCTTCGATTCGTTTACGCTCAATCTGTACGGCACCAACGACTACGCCCCAATTGCGCAAGATTTCAGCGTGAATGCGGCTCAGAACCAGCCCACGCCGATCGATGTCTCGCAGTACACCTACGACACCGACGGCACGGTGCAGCCTGGTTCGGTCGCCGTTCTCCAGCCGAGCCACGGCCTGGTGACCGTCGACCCGCAAACCGGCCAGATGACCTATTCGCCGTTCGCCAACTTTGCCGGCGTCGATACGTTTCGTTACACCGTGCTCGACGATCAGGGCGTGCGGTCGCGAGTCGCCACCGTAACGGTGAACGTGGGCGCGGTCAGTGTCGCGCCGGTGGCCAACAACGACACGGCCCTGACCGCTCCCGGAACTCCCGTGGCCATCGACGTGCTGGCCAACGATACCGATAGTGGGGCCACACTGCTCCCTTCGACGGTGACCATCGTCACTCAGCCGCAGCTCGGCGCCGCGACGGTCGATCCGAACACGGGCGTGGTGACCTACACGCCCGGTCCCAACTACACGACTTCCGACAGTTTTACCTATCAGGTGTCGGGCAGCGACGGGCAAACCTCGAATATCGCCACGGTGACGATCAACCGCACCGCACAGGCCCCGGTGGCGAATGACGACGTCGTGCCGCCCTTCAACAAGAACACCAGCCAGCCAATTGCCGTGCTGGCCAACGACACCGACGCCGGCGTCGGCATCGACCCCGGCACGGTGGCCCTCGTTCAGCAGCCGCAGTTCGGCACGGCGCAAGTGAACCCGGTGACCGGGCTGGTCATCTATACGCCGGAACCCAATTTCTTCGGCAACGACAGCTTCACCTATACGGTGAAAGATCGCCAAGGGCTCGTTTCCAACCAGGCGCGCGTGACGCTCAGCGTGCTGTCGTCGGGCTTTCCGCTGGCCGTCGATCACGAGTTTGTGCTGGTGCCGGGTTTTAACACAATCACGGGCATCCGCACTCTGGACAATCCGACCAACAGCGGTTCGCTGCTTGCCTCGCTGGTGACGCCGCCGATGTTCGGATCGCTGGTGCTCAACCCCGATGGCACCTTTACGTACAACCAAGGGGCGAACTTCCACGGGCTCGATTCGTTTACTTACCGAGTCAGCGATGGCCAGAACACGAGCAACGTGGGCACCATCCGGCTGGTAAGCCCGCAGTTCCATTATGTCGAGCGCTTGTATCACGACGTGCTGGGCCGCACGGCGGCCGACGCCGACATCATGTATTGGGTGAACACGTTCCCGCAGGGCGGCCGCGCACAGCTCGCCACAATCTTTTTGAATTCGAACGAGCACCGCACTGACATGCTCAACGGCGTGTACCAGCAGATGCTGGGCCGACCGATCGACCCGGGGGGCTTAAACTTCTGGCTGCAACAGATGCAAGCCGGCGCGCCGATCGAGAGCGTGATCACGGCGGTCGCGGGTTCGGGCGAATATGTGTTCGACCACGGCAGCTCGACGCAGAGTTTGGTGCAATCGCTCTATCAAGATTTGCTGGGCCGGGCCGCCTCGGCAGGCGATGTCGCTTATTGGAGCAGCGTGCTGAACAACGGCGTGCCGCCCGCGTCAGTGGCGGCGGCCATCGTGGACAGCACCGAGTATCGCACCAATCTCATCACGAGCTACTATCAGACCTATCTGGGGCACCAGCCCGACCTGGGCGGTCTGAGAAACTGGCTCGCCGACTTGCAGATCGGTCTGCCGCGCACCGCGGTGCAAGCCGGCATCTTGTCGAGCGACGAGTATTTCAAGGTCTAGACGATTTTGGATTTTCGATTTTGGATTTTCGATTCTCGGCAGGTGGCGAGCAGAGCCTTGGGGATGCCATCGTCGCCTTTCGCTCCGCGAAAGTAGCGCTGCTTTCGCGGAGCGAAAGGCGACGATCCTGCTCGCCGCAATTGTGGCGCCGACGGATCATCGCCGCGAGGACGGAAGCGTGAGGCGCTCGATGATACATTGAGCCGCGAAATCGGCGACTTCCGAGCGGCTCGTCTCGAACGCCTTCACAGAGCGGCCGTCGGCAAACGCAAGCACGAGCCAGTAAACCTTACAGTCGACGTGGTACGCGTGCGGCCGCGCCGCGTATTCCTCTTCCGTTAGCAAGATCTGGCTGTCCTGTAGTCGGATCCGCCGCTCGACCGTCACCTCGCTTAGGGTTTGCAAGCGGAATCGCCAGCGGCATGCGAACAGTCCCCGCGTGCGGAACTCGACGAACCCCTCGGCAAAATCAAACTTGATGGTCGAATCGAAGAAGAGTTGCGCGATCCAGATGAAGCAGACGCCCAGGCCAATCACCGTCACGCACAGCGGCAGCAGCAGACTTGTCCAGGAGTCCGCCGACCGCGCGATCCACGCCTGGCGCAGCTCGTACACCCCGACCGCTGTCAGGTACGGACCGAAAATCGTCTCCATCACCCAGTAGAAAAGGCGATATTTGCGCGTCAAGCGACAGACGAGCGTATCGCCCTGTAGTCGGCAACGCACGGCGTCGCCGGCATAGCCGGCTCCCAGGAACGGGTAATTGATGCTGCGAGGATCTTTTCCGCGCGGAAAATCGCTGCCCGCGATCACGGCCTCATCTCGCGCGGCTCCGACCCAATCGGAGCGAACCAGGGATTCGCCGGGCTTTTTGTTGGCGGCGTATCGGATCATGTGGTTGAATGGCTCTTGTGGCGAACCTGCTTGGCCGGGAATGATTGGTCCCATTGTACATTGATGTTCGAGTCATGGACAGAACCAGGTAATTGTCTGGTTCCATGGGATCCGGCTAGCGACGGACCTTACCCGCGCATTAAAATAAGCCTACTGTGATTAAAAGTCGTGCGTGATGTGCCTGCCGACATTCTCAATTAGGAGCGGACGAAAAATAACTTCGTCCTACAGTTCCCTCTCCCTCCGGGAGAGGCTAGGTGAGGGCCAACAAAACTGGCGAAGTTATTTTTCGTCCGCTCCTTAGTTCAAGTTTCGCAGTTTTTGCTAGCAGATGAACGACGCCGTAGCGTCATTATGCCGCAAGTTGGAGTACTTGGTCGAGAATCTGCTTGATTTTTTTGCTTCCCTGTCCTGACAG
>JAICLL010000020.1 GCA_025927475.1 Pirellulales bacterium | reverse complement strand
GGAAGGGCTCACTCGAAATCCTCCGTGTGTTGGGCGGGTCGTGGATGGTTGTTACCCATGAAACCCCGCAAAACGCCGGATGGTTTCGAGTTTTTTTGCCTCTCGATTAAAAACGCCCTTCCGGGGACGCTTGCTTAAGGTCTAGATCAACAGGCGTACCACCGCGGCGAGGATGATCCCATTCAGCAGCGTCCCAAATAGTCCGACGAAGGCCGACCAGAAAGCCAATTGCTTCACGCCTCCAATCATCCCGACGATTCCTAGGAAAAACGCGGCCGCAATGGTGAGCAGAGAGAGAATCGCGAATCCCTTGGCTCCGGGATGATTGGCGCCAAGCGACTCGCGCACGATAAGGTTCGTGGTCACTAACAACACCGGTGCGTACAATGAGAAGCGAGCTGCCTGATGCGCGAATGAGGCGCCATCTTGTGGATTTTCAGCGCTCGATGCTTGACCACTCGATGCGGCTGTTGCCGGGGGTTTGAACGGATTGTCATCCTGCTCTGAACCCGACTCGCGGTAATCTTTTGGCGCTAGATCTTCGGACATGTTCACGATTGGTTCGGCCGGCCAAGCCAGAAATCAAAAACGCTTGCGGCATATATGCGTCGGGCAACTGATCCTCGGGAGTTGGGACTCGGATAAATCAGTATTCCACGAGCCTACGGCGTGAGGGTTGCGCCCGCAAGCAAGATGCCAGGATCGCCGCGGTTCCGCCCCAATTGCCGCTTTCGAGCACGTTCGCTAGGGCGGTCTGCGTGCAATCGCGCGGTAGCAAGGGCGGCGCGGCGCTACTTTCGCGGAGCGAAAGGCGACATTACGGCATAGGCACATGCCGCAATTGGCGTCCAGGAAAGACCAAGACGCTCGCGGCCAAAGTGCTATAATGTCTGTGCGCAAGGGCTGATCCAGCGATCGGTTTCGGTGGATCGTGCCGGTTGCACGGCTTCAGACGGGATGGATTTCGGAATGACAACCAGTAATTCGGTTTCTCCAAAA
Source organism: Pirellulales bacterium (assembly GCA_025927475.1). Taxonomy (GTDB): domain Bacteria; phylum Planctomycetota; class Planctomycetia; order Pirellulales; family JAICIG01; genus JAICLL01. Next base: position 52,463 of record JAICLL010000020.1, on the reverse strand, counting down.
AGAGCTTCTCTTGTCAGTCGCGACAGTTTGCACTGGCTGCGGCTGGTTGGCGCTCAGATTCCGAACCTGCTCGTGCTGGGCATGCTGGGGGGACTGCTGTTTTGGGGACATGCCTATCACTGGCATGTTCCCACGCTGTCGCAGATGATGCACAGCGGTGCGGAGCCGGAATTGCAGATTTCGCCCGACGATGCGCTGCCCGGCGCCGCCGATCTGCCGGTGAAAGAGGCCAAGTCGCAAATCCCCCTGCTCGAGCCGATTTCGTTTGAATCGCCCGAGGCGATCGCGCGCTCCGGCATCCAGTTGGCCAAAGTCGAGCGCCGCTCGATGGTCGATCAAGTCACCTGCCTTGGCTCCGTCACCTACGACCAGACGCGGTTGGCGCAGCTTTCGGCTCGTGTGTCGGGCACCGTTTGGAGCGCCGAAAAGAAAGTCGGCGAGAACATCAAAAAAGGCGAATTGCTGGCCATCATCGAGGCGCTGGACATCGGGCGGGCCAAGTCGGAGTTTTTGCAGGCGGTTGTGGCAGCCGAGTTGCGCGAAGGGACTTACCGCAGACTGCGACAATCGCAATCCACCGTACCGTACCGATCGCTCCGTGAGGCCGAAGCTCAGGCCCGCGAGGCGCGCATCAAGCTCTTCAACGCGCAGCAAACGCTGGTGAATTTGGGCCTGCCGGTGAAGTTGGAAGACGTGGCGGGCCTGCACGACGAGGAGCTGGTGAAGCGGGTGCATTTTCTCGGTTTGCCCAAGACGCTGGTCGACCGCCTCGATTCGCACAAAACCACGGCCAACCTGGTGCCGCTGGTGGCTCCCTTCGATGGCACCGTGATCGGCCGCGAGGTCGTGGTCGGCGAGTTGGTCGAGCCTTCGAGCACGGGCCAATTTGTCATGGCCGATGTGCGCCGGATGTGGATCGAACTCGATGTCAGCAAGGAAGACGCCGGCAAACTCCGCCTCGGGCAGGAAGTGGTATTCTCCACCGAGGGCGTGGAACAACAGATTCACGGTACGCTGAGCTGGATCAGCACCGAAGTCGACAAGCGAACGCGTATGGTGCAAGCCCGCATGGAAGTCGACAATCCGCTCATTCACGGCGAGAGCGAGCCTGCCAACGGCCAGCGGCTGTTGCGGGCCAATATGTTCGGCGTTGGGCAGATTCTGATTCAGGAGAAGCCCGATGCTTTGGTCGTGCCTACCCAATCGATTCAGCGAGATGGGCCGATCAACGTCGTGTTCGTGCGGGCCGGCGACCGTGTTTTTCAGCCCAAGCAGATTGAGCTGGGAATCGTCAGTGATTCGTACAGCGAGGTGCTCACGGGACTCAAGCCCGGCGACCAGATCGCCGCGGCGGGCAGCCATGTACTAAAGTCAGAGATTCTCAAGCAGCGGCTCGCCGGCTCGGGGAGTTGAGATGCTCGAGCGGATCATCTCCTGGTCGCTGCGCCATCGGTCGCTGGTCTTGATGGCCGCCGCCGTGGTGGCCGCCGCCGGAGTTTTCTCGCTACGGGCGCTCAACATCGATGCCTTTCCCGACACCACTCCGGTGCAGGTGCAGATCAACACGGTGGCGCCGGGCATGGTGCCCGAAGAGATCGAGCGCCTGGTGACGTTCCCCATCGAGCTTTCGATGGGCGGCATGCCGGGATTGGAAGGCCTGCGCTCGGTATCGCAATTCGGGCTGTCGCAAGTGGTGGTCACTTTTCGCGACGGCACCAATATTTATTTCGCGCGGCAGATCATCTTCGAGCGGCTGAGCAATGTCGAGTTGCCGACGGGCATCCGCCGGCCCGAGATGGGCCCCGTCTCCACCGGCCTCGGCGAAGTGTTTCATTTTCTCGTCGTTGAACGCAACGGAGACCTGACCAAGGCGCGGACTACGCAAGACTGGACGATCAAGCCCGCCCTGCGCACCGTGCCGGGCACCGCCGAAATCAACTCGTGGGGCGGTTTTGAGAAGCAATACCAGATTCGCGTCGAGCCCGATCAGTTGATCAAGTACGACCTCTCGCTCGACGACGTAATGCGCGCCGTCCTCCACAACAACTTGAACGTCGGCGGCGGCAACATCGACGTGGCGGGCGACATGCTGCTGGTTCACGGCATCGGCCGCACGGTCAATATCGAGCAAATCGGAGATATTGTCGTCGCCGCTCAGGACGGCGTGCCGATCCACGTGCATGACCTAGCCCAGGTGACCGTCGGCCATGTCATCCGCCGCGGCGCCGTCACGGCCAACGGGCAGGGGGAAGTCGTGCTCGGTCTGGGTTTCATGCGGATGGGCGAGAACAGCTACGCGGTCACCCACCGCATGGCCGACGAGTTTGAAAAGCTGCGGAGCAAAATGTCGTCCGATCTGCGGCTGGAGCCGGTCTACGACCGCACGCTGTTGGTCGATCGCGTGATCGAGACCGTGCGCAGCAATCTGTTCGACGGGGCCATCTTGGTGGTGGCCATTTTGTTTGTGTTCCTGGGCAACCTGCGGGCCGGGTTGATCGCCGCCTCGGCCATTCCGCTGTCGATGTTGTTTGCCTTCTCGGGCATGCTTCAGACGAACATCGCGGGCACGCTGCTGAGCCTGGGGGCGATCGATTTCGGCATTGTGGTCGATAGCAGCGTGGTCGTGCTGGAAAACATCATCCAGCGGCTGGCCCACCACGGCGAACTTTCCAAGAGCCAGCGCCTGGAAGTCATCCGGCAGGCGGCCGTCGAGGTGCGCACGCCGGCGGTCTTCGGCCAGATCATCATCATGATCGTCTATCTGCCGATCCTGAGTTTACAGGGGGTCGAAGGCAAAATGTTTCGCCCGATGGCGATCACGGTGATCTTCGTTCTGATCGGCTCGCTGGTGTTGTGCCTGACGTTCATTCCCGTCTTGTGCAGCCTGGTGCTGCCGCGGCGGATCGAGGAAGAAGACGTGCCGCTGGTGCGATTGGCCAAGTGGCTTTACGCGCCCATGCTGCGGTGGGTGCTGCGCTATCGGCTGGCGACGACGGGCCTAGCCACGATCGCGCTGGCGTTTGCCCTGGCCATTGCGCTGGGCCTCGGATCGGAATTCGTGCCGCGGCTTTCCGAAGGCGACATCGTTTTGGGCGTTCTGCGCCCGCCCGGCACCAGCCTCGATGAATCGGTGCGAATCAATACGCAGATGGAGCAGGCATTGTTACGGGCGTTTCCCGACGAGATTTCGCACATTTGGAGCCGCGCCGGCGGTCCCGCGGTGGCCACCGACACCGGCACCGTCGAAGAGACCGACATGTTCATCTCGCTCAAGCCGCCCGACGAGTGGCGCCGCGCCCACGGCCAGGAAGAGCTTGTCCAGAAGCTGCTGGCAGTGGTCGATGATATTCCGGGGCAGACCATCTGGTTTACGCAGCCGATCGAACAGCGTATCAATGAGATGATCTCAGGCGCCCGTGCCGACATCGCGCTGAAGCTGTTTGGCGACAATTTCGACGTGCTGATCGACAAGTCGCGCGAGCTGGCCGACGTGCTCAAATCGGTCAAAGGCTGCGTCGACTTGAATGTCGATCAGATTGCCGGCCAGCCGGTGCTTCAGGTGCGGATCAAGCAAGACCAGATCGCCCGCTATGGCGTGCCCGCCGAAAGCGTGCTCGATTTGGTCGAGTCGGTGAGCGGCAAGCCGCTGGGCGAGGTGATGGAACGGCGGCTGCGGTTTCCGCTGGTGTTGCGGCTGCCCGACCACCTGCGCGACGATCCGCACTCGATCGAGTCGCTGACGGTGGCCACCGCCGCGGGCGAACGCATTCCGCTCGATCGGCTGGCCGACGTGCAGGTGGTCGAAGGGCCGCGGCAGGTGTGGCGCGAGTGGGGCAAGCGGCGGATCACCGTCAAGTGCAACATCCGCGGACGCGATATCGGCAGCTTCGTGGCCGAGGCTCAGCAAAAGATTGCCGCGCAGGTCGAGCTGCCTTCCGACGCCTACTGGTTGGAATGGGGCGGGCAGTTCGAGAACCTCGAGCGTGCTCAGCGACGATTGGCGATGGTCGTGCCTCTAGTGCTGCTGCTAATCATCTTACTGCTCTTCAGCACCTACCGCAGCGGTGTCGATACGGCGCTGCTGTTTGCCAGCGTGCCGTTTGCCTGCGTGGGCGGCCTCGCCGCGCTCTGGGTGCGCGCCATGCCGCTTTCGATCTCGGCGGCCGTGGGGTTCATCACGCTTTCGGGCGTCTCGGTGCTCAACAGCATGGTCATCGTCTCGCGGCTGCGCGGTCTCTTGCAAGAGGGTGTCGCCTTTCCGGCCGCGATGGAGCGGGCAGCGATCGGCAGCGTGCGCACCGTGCTAATGACGTCGATCGTGGCCAGCGTGGGATTTATTCCCATGGCCGTCAGCACCGGCTTTGGCGCCGAAGTGCAGCGCCCCTTAGCGACGGTGGTCATTGGCGGCGTGATCAGCAGCACGCTGATGACGCTGTTTGTTTTGCCGGTGCTTTATCATCTCGCCACCGCGTTCAGCCGGCGCCAGCACTGGGCTGACAGCGATGAGGAAGCGATCGGCCCCGAACATGGCCCTCCGAAACACCCGCGCTAGCCTTTCACGTCAAGTCGCTCAATAGGACTACTTCCATGACCATCGAACGAATCCGCAATGATTACAACGCCGCGCCCTTTCAGCCGTTTGTCATTCATCTGGCGGATGGACGAGCGATTCCGGCGCCTAGTTGCGAATTCATGGCCGCCGCTCCCAACGGGCGGACCATCGTTGTCTATCAATCGGACAGCACCGCCAATGTCATCGACCCCGATTGTCGCACCAGTTCAGCCGCGCCGCAACCATCCTGCGAGTTTTGAAATAGCAACTAGGCGCGAATGTCCTAGTAGATTGTGCGTACTATGCCAGCAACTCGCCAATCACTTCGCCCTCGACCAGCGGCAGGGGGCGGCCGAGGCGGTCGTGGACCCATTGGCGATGGTCGATGCCCAGCAAGTGATACATGGTGGCCAGCAGGTCTTTGGGGCTGACGGGCCGGTCGGCCACGTCGCCGCCGTGTTTGTCGGTGGCGCCCAGCACATAGCCGCGCTTGACGCCCGCGCCGGCCACCAGCGTGGAATAAGCCCGCGACCAATGATCGCGCCCGCCGCCGTTGACGCTGCTAAGCTGCGGAGTGCGGCCATGCTCGCTGGTGCAAACAACCAGTACATCGTCGAGCAGGCCGCGGCGCGCGAGATCGGTGATCAACCCGTACCAACCCTGATCGAAGCCGGGGCAGAGCTCTTGCCGCATCCGCGGATAATGGTTCCAGTGCGTATCCCAGCCGCTGCCGGCCAGACCGAATTCGTCCCAAAACAGCGTGACCACTCGCCCGCCCGCCTCGACCAAGCGCCGCGCGGCGAGGCAACCGATGCCAAACAGCGTGTCGCCATACAATGCGCGCGTGGCAGGATCTTCCAGCCGCACGTCGAGCGCCTCGCGCAACTGGCTCGACTGCAACAGGTCGTAGGTCATCTGACGATAGCGATCGAGCTGTCGACCGCTGGCCGTTTGATTCAAATCGGCGCGGGCCAGATCGAGTTGCTCGGCCAACGAGCGTCGGCGGCTGAGCCGGTCGAGGGTCAATTCGTCGGGCAGCGTGGTGGCCGACGGCACCACAAAATGGCTCGTCGGCGTAACGCCCATATAGGGATCGTTGCCGGTGTAGGTCTTGCCCGCCAGTGTTTTGGCGAGCGTGCGGGTGGCGTCGCCAATAAAATCGGTCCACACGGGGTTGTATTCGCCGCCCAGGAATGCGGCATAGGGTCCCGCCCTGGGTACTTCGCCGGTGCGGCGGGTGCTGAACTGCCACGGCAGCGCAATGTTGCCCGGCACCGCTTGCCGCCGCGCCGAGCCGTTGCCGCTCTCTCTGGCCGCACGCTGCGAATCGACGTAATCGACCACCGAACCAAAGAAGGGCCAATGCCGCGGGTCGTTGGGGCTCAATTCCATCGCGACATCGATGGCAGGCACGCCCGTCAGAGCGAACGCCACCCCGTGCAATGGATACGGATGTGTCATTGAGCGAACGACGGTCGAGTGATCCATCACTTGCGCCGATTTGGGCAGCAACTCGCAGACATCCAGCCCCGGCACGTTCGAGGGAATGTGCTTCAGTTCGCCGCGGATTTCCACCGGGGCGTTCGGCTTGGGGTCGACCGTCTCGAGTTGGCTGGGCGAGCCATACAGATGCACCAGAATGATGCTCTTGGCCTTGCCGAAGCTGGCGGGCCGGCTAGCCGCCGATTCAGCCGCGTCGGCCTGCAGGCGGAGCACATCGGCCAGCCCGAGACCGGCGAGGCCAAGTCCGCCGACGCGTAGCCAGTCGCGGCGGCTCATTCCCCCGCAAAGCGTGCGCTGGCTGCCAAGAATCCTGAGCATGGCTATACCGGTTAAGCGTGATGCCCCAAACATCGACACCGATGGATATGTTACCAAGTATCGGCGGCGAAAGCCACCCAACGACCGAGGGCGAGACGCGTAAACGTACCTTGGAGAGCGCGCCGCATCAATCAACGCCTGCCACACCCGCGCGGCTGGCGCGCTTGCCCTTGCGAACATCGCCTGTTAGCATCGAACGAAGAATCCTTGCATGAAGGCCCCCGACTGATCTAAGCAAAGGAGACCGGCCATGTTGCGGCTTTCCGGCCAAGGCTCGACGCACACCTGCGATGGCGTCACGCGGCGCGACTTTTTGCAAGCCGGCATGCTCGGCGCCGTCGGTTTGTCACTGGCCGATCTGATGACCGCCCAGGCGCAGGGCGACGTTGCGCCGGGCCATGATGAACGATCGGTCATCATGATCTTCAATCTGGGCGCCCCAAGCCAGATCGACACCTGGGACCCCAAGCCCGAAGCCCCTGCTGAAATTCGCGGCCCCTTCCAGACGATCAAGACAAACGCCTCGTCGATAGAGATCACCGAGATCTTTCCGCGGATGGCCCAGCACGCCGACAAGTTTTCGCTCGTGCGAAGCTGCTACCACACCGCCGCCGCCGTCCACGACACCGGCCACCAGATGATGCAAACGGGCCGGTTGTTTACCGGCGGCGTCATCACGCCCCACGCCGGCTGTGTGCTCAGCTATCTGCGCGGACGAAAAAGCGACCTGCCGGCTCACGTGATCTTGCCCGAACCCATGGGCCGCACCGGGGGCAACCTGCCTCACGGGCAAGACGCCGGCTTTCTAGGCAAGGCGCACGACCCGTTCGCGCTGATGGCCGATCCGTCGCAGCCGAATTTTCAGGTGCCCGACCTGTTGCCGCCGGCCCAAATTGGCGAAGCCCGGCTCGACCGCCGCCGCCGGATGCGCAGCATCGTCGATGAAACGGTCAAGAATTTCGAGGCCAGCGACAGCGCTCAACTGCTCGACAGCAATTTTCAGGCGGCCTTTCGCTTGATGACCAGCACGCAGGCCCGAGCGGCATTCGACCTCTCAAAAGAGCCACCGCAAGTGCGCGAGCGCTACGGCATGACACGCTTCGGCCAATGCTGCTTGCTGGCTCGGCGGCTGATCGAGGCGGGCGTGCGGTTTGTGACCGTCAACACGTTCATTACGGTATTTGACGAAATTACCTGGGACATTCATGGCTCGAAGCCGTTCACCTCGATCGAAGGCATGCGCGACATCGTGGCGCCGATGTACGACCAGGCCTATTCGGCCTTGCTGGAAGACCTCGTCCAGCGCGGCATGTTGGAAAACACGCTGGTCTGCAACCTGGCCGAATTTGGCCGTACGCCGCGCGTGAACCCGGCGGGCGGACGCGACCACTGGCCGCAGGTCTGGACGCAGTATTTTGCGGGCGGCGGCGTGCAGGGCGGGCGAGTCGTGGGCCGCAGCGACCCCATGGGCGGCGTGCCCGCCGAGCGGCCGGTCGAGGCCGCCGAAGTGGTGGCCACCATCTTCAAGAGCCTCGGTCTCGACCTCGAAACCAAGCTGCCCGGCCCGCAATCGCGGCCTTTTCCGCTGGTCGATTTCGGCAAGCGGGAGATTGAGGAGCTGTTTTAGGTTTCCAGATTGAGGAGAGTTCTATGGAGCCAACGCCTTTAACCGTGGAGGAGATCACCGATCCGGTCGAGATTGCTCGAACCCATGCTCAGCACGCGCAGGCTCAGCGTAATGGGGCATGGCTCGAAAACCACTGGGGCGACCTTCTGCCGAATGCGTTCGGCAAGTTCATCGCCATCGCCGGAGAGGAGGCGCATATCGCCGATTCCGCCGAGGAAGCGTGGGCCTGGGCGCTCACCGCTCATCCAGACGACCGGGGCGCCTTGGTCGAATACGTTTTGCCGCCGGGAGGACCGCGCTTCTATGCGAATCGTCGGTGAATGGCGCCTCTTTTCTGATGGAGTGACGCGGCCAGTCGTAACGGCCGAAATGGCGAGCGACCTTTGCGTGCTAGGCCGCGATGTCACGGATAACTTTGACTTGATTCTTAGCCGGCGTCGAAGGGATGCCTTGTTGCTCGCTCCGACGCATCAATATCAGATTGTCCGCACCTAACGCGCCGGCGGCGTGCCTGTCGAGACCCCTGAAGTGGTTGCCACTATTTTCTGCAGGAATCGCTCCCTTGACACCGGACGCGGGTTTGTGGGGTACACCCTTTTGGATAACCCGCTTTCCGATTGGATTCAGCAAAAATGCCCCCCGATTCGAACTCGGCGGTCGTGCCCGCCGTTTTGGTGCTCGACCCGCCGGTGCAGGCTGAATTGGCCGTTTCATCGGCGGACGACGCGATGCTGGCCGAACGAGCGGCAGAACCGGCTGCCGGCATCCCCGGGCTTTTCCACCTTGAAAGAGCGAACTCTCGCAACCGTTTCGCCGCGATCCGCGCGGTTGGTTCGGCCATCGAATGGCTCATGGGCGCCGCGGCGCTGATCGTCGGGCTGTCGTTCTTGGCCACCTACCCCTTGTTGCAGATGCTCAGTTTGGGCTATTTGCTGGAAGCCGGCGGGCGGGTGGCCCGCACGGGCCGCCTGCGCGACGGCTTTCCCGGCGTGCGAAAAGCCGCCCGGCTGGGGAGCATCGTGTTCGGCGCGTGGCTGGTCATGTGGCCTTTGCGGTTCACGTCGATCATGGCCGGGGCCGCCCGTCTCATCGAGCCGGGCAGCCCCGCCGACCGCGGTTGGTCGGCCGCTCTGGCCATCTTGACGGTGCTGACGGTGGCGCACATCGTCGGCGCATGCTGGCGCGGCGGCCGCCTGCGTCATTTTCTCTGGCCCAGGCCGGTCCGTCTGTGTTGCGATCTGTTTCAGCGCGGATCGTACGCTCGCTCCCGCGATTCGGTTTGGGACTTTGTCGTCAGCCTGCGGTTGCCTTACTACTTTTGGCTCGGACTGCGGGGCTTCCTCGGCGGGCTGATGTGGCTCTTTTTGCCGATCAGTATGTTGGCGGCGGGCACGAAGGCGCCGCTGGTGGGGTTCCTCGGGGCAATTGGGCTCATGTGGGTGCTCACGTTTCTGCCTTTCGTACAAACGCGGTTTGCCGCGGAAAACCGTTTCCGCCTGATGTTCAGCGTCCGCGGCGCGCGGCAATGGTTTCGCCGTGCTCCCGTGATGTTCTGGCTGTCGTTGTTTTGCACGCTGCTGTTCGCGCTGCCGCTGTATCTGCTGAAAATCGAAATCGTTCCCCGCGAGGCGGCCTGGCTGCCCAGCTTGTTGTTTGTAGTCTTCATCTTTCCCGCGCGGCTGCTCACCGGCTGGTCGTGTGGATACGCCGCAAGGCGGCCTCGCAACCGGAATTGGTTTTTGCGGCAGATGGCTCGCCTGGCGATGGTTCCAGTCGTCGCCATCTATGTCTTCCTGGTTTTCTTCACCCAATACACCTCATGGCACGGCGTGGCGAGTCTCTACGAGCAGCACGCCTTTCTGGCGCCGGTGCCCTTCCTGGGACTGTGATAGACATCCGCCGTGGAAGCGCATCGCGCGGGCGAGGTTCGAGCCACTGGCTTTCCCTCGCCGACGCGTCGGGCTATCATGCCCCGTACCGTCCCGCCTAAACAGGATTACCGTGTTCGTAACCCGAGAGCCTCTTCCATGAACGCAATGACGACGCGGCGAAAGTTTCTCACCGCGGCCGGCGCGACGCTGGCCGGCGGATCGTTCCTCCGGCCCGCAACGGCTATCGAGCCGATCCCGCGAAGCGGCGAAGCGAAGTTCAAATTCAGCCTGGCGGCGTATAGCTATCGCGAGTTACTGTCGGGCAAGAACGCCACGCTCACGCTGGCCGATTTCATTGACGACTGCGCCAAGATGGGCTTGGAAGGCGCCGAGCTCACCTCGTACTATTTTCCCCCGGATCTCACCGCCGAGTATTTGCGGGGCCTCAAACGGCAGACCTTTCGGCTGGGTCTCGATATCTCGGGCACGGCGGTGGGCAACGATTTTTGCCACCCTGCAGGTCCCAACCGCGACCGGCAAATCGACCTGGTGAAGCAGTGGGTCGACCATTCAGAGGTGTTAGGCGCGCCGGTCATCCGCATCTTTTCGGGCCAGGCCAAGAAGGGGCAGGACGAGTCCGAGGCACGCCGGCTGGCGATCGAGGCCATCGAAGAATGCTGCCAATATGCCGGTGAACATGGCGTATTTCTGGCGCTGGAAAACCACGGCGGCTTAACGGCCAGCATCGACGGGCTGTTGCAATTGGTGCGTTCCGTCAAAAGCGACTGGTTCGGAGTGAATCTCGACACGGGCAATTTCCACAGCGCCGACCCCTACGCCGATCTGGCGCGGCTGGCGCCCTATGCGGTGAATGTGCAGGTGAAAGTTTCCATGCATCCCGCCGGCGGCCCGAAAGAGCCTGCCGACCTCAAACGACTGGCCAAGATGGTACGCGACGCGGGCTACCGCGGCTATATTGTGCTGGAGTTCGAAGAGCGCGAAGACCCGCGCCAGGCCTGTCCGCGATATATCGATCAGATGCGCGAGGCGTTCGCATAGCTGCGGACAGCCAATGGCAATAATCTTTTCCAACCTGCTTGATATTAGGTGGAGGCGATCGTGGACGCGCGACTGGCATGCATCATCGGGTGCCTATGGTTCATCGGCGGCAATAGGATCTTTGCTGACGATGAGATTGTCAGGCAACTCAGCCAGGAAATCTTGCCGGCAGAGACGGGTTTCAAGGAGTTGTCCGCCTACTGCTTGGCCAAGATTCCGCCTATGCCGATGTTTGCCAACCTGGCCGACTGGCAGAGGCACGCCGCGAAAACCCGCCAGCGCGTGCTCGAGGAGATCGTTTTTCGTGGCGAGACGCGCGTATGGCGGGGGGCCACCACAGAAGTCGAATGGCTCGAATCCATCGTGGGCGGTCCCGGCTATCGCATTCGCAAGTTGCGCTATGAAGCCTTGCCGGGATGGTGGATTCCGGCGTTGCTCTATGAACCCGATCATTTATCTGGCCGCGTGCCGGCTACGTTGCACGTAAACGGCCACGACTCTGACGGCAAAGCGGCCCCGTACAAGCAAATCCGCTGCATCAACTTGGCCAAGCGCGGCATGCTCGCGTTGAATGTCGAGTTTATCGGCATGGGCCAGCTTACCGATTCTGGCTACTCACATCACCGCATGAATCAACTCGATTTGTGCGGCGCCAGCGGATTGGCGCCCTTTTATCTGGCGCTTTCACGCGCGCTCGACCTGCTGTTGGAATTACCCAACGCCGACCCTCAGCGCGTCGCGGTGGCGGGACTCTCCGGCGGCGGCTGGCAGACCATTCTCATCAGCGCGCTTGATGAGCGGGTGACGCTAGCCAACCCGGTGGCCGGTTACACGGGCTTTCGCGATCGAGCCTTGTATGCCTGCGACGTCGGCGATTCGGAGCAAAACCCCACCGACCTTGGCTTGATTGCCGATTATACGATGCTCACCGCGCTGCGCGCTCCACAGCCGACGCTCCTCACCTACAACGCCAAGGAGAATTGCTGCTTCAATGCCTCCTGGGCGCTGCCGACCGTGCGGGACGCGGCGCTGCCCATCTACCGACTCTATGGCAAAGAGTCCGCGCTGCGCTGGCATGTAAACGAAGATCCGGGAACCCACAATTTTCTGCGCGACAATCGCGAGGCGTTCTACCGCATGCTTGGCGACTTCTTTTATCCCGAGGATGGGAAGTTCGCACGCACCGAAATTCCGTGCGAAAACGAAGTCAAGAAAACCGACGAGCTTCGAGTCGCATTGCCCGAGTCGAATGAGAACTTCCACACTCTGGCGCTTCGACTGAGCCGTAACCTGCCGCGTCGGACGTGGCGATTACCGGAGGAGTCATCACGCGCACGTCAGCGGTTAGGCGAGCTGGTGCGGGCCGGCGATTATGATCTCGTAGCAGAGACGGTGGGCCAAGATCGCCTGCCGGAGATGATGATCCGGCGTTGGCGGTTGCGAATGGCGAAGTCCTGGACCGTCCCCGCGGTGGAATTCGAGCCACCTGCGTCACGGGGCGTCATCGTAATCGTCGCCGACGGCGGACGCAAATCGCTGGCGAGTGAAGTCCGCCGCTACGTGGCGGCAGGTCAGCGCGTAATTGCTCTCGACCTCTTCGACTTCGGGGAGTCAAAAGCGCTGCCGCACGTCAATTGTCCTTTGTTGGTATCCGCCCTCGGCGATCGGCCCTTGGGCATTGAAGCGGCGCAACTCGGCGCAGCGGTCCGCTGGGCGCGGCAGCGGCAAGCGGAGGGCACGGTAACACTCGCCGCGGTGGGTCAGCGAACATCGCTGATCGCAATCGTTGCCGCCGCGCTGCATCATGGCCCGCCGGAAGACGGCCTCGATCGTCTGGAACTATCGCTGCCGTTGGCGACGCTGCGGCAGATCATTGAGGAAGACCGGGGCGCGGAATGGCCGGAGATGTTTTGCTTCGGTTTGTTGGAAGAATTCGACATCAAGCCGCTACTTGCACTAACAAGCGCTCCCGAAATCACCATCCGCGCCGCCGATCAGCGGATGCGGGAAGCATTCTCTGATTTGGCTCAGCACTGCCGCGCGTCTGGCAAGTCATTGGAACTAGAAGATTGAAAATCAAGCCACTCGTCTGATAGAAAACAGAGAGAGGGCCGGATTGGGACGCCACCTGGGGGGTGATCGGCAGCGCGCTGCCGATGGAATGACAGCTACAAGGCGCCTTCGAGCAGCGCCACCGGGAACGAACCGAGCACCGCCGTCAACGGCGACGCTTGATCGCTGAACGTCACGCTTTGGCCGGTGAACACATCGTGCCATTGACGCGAGGCAAACGGGAGATGAATCACCGTATCGCGCCAAACATGGGGTTCCCAAAGCGGGCGACCCACCGACTGCAAGCCGAGCACCAACCGCGGCGCCACCACCATGACCGCGGCGCCTTCGTGTCGCCGCGCAAACGCGCAAACGTGCTCGGCGGCCGGGCCACTGATTTCCAAGGGCACATATTCGCCCGCCTGAAACAACGCGGCCTGCCGCCGCCGAAGGTTCAGCGCCTGAAACGTGACATACAGTTTGATGCGGCCGTCGCGCCAGTGATCGAGCAACTCGGCGCTCAAGGCCAGCCGATCGCCCGACGACCGCCGCTTCAGCTCGGCCAACCGCTCACGCCGGGCCGAGAAATCGACCGGCCGACGATTGTCGGGATCGACCAGGCTAAGGTCCCACAGCTCCGTCCCCTGGTAAAAATCGGGCACGCCGGGCGAGCACGCCTTCAGCACCAATTGAGCCAGCGCGTTGTGCATTCCGGCCACCGCCAGCGGTGCGTGAAATCGCTCGAAGTCCTCCACAAACTCGGCCGACGCTTGCCGATCGAGCACGGTAGCGATGTACCGCTCGACCGCCCCCTCCCAATCTTCCGATGGGTTCGTCCAGCTCGTATTGGCCTTGGCCTCTTTCATGGCCTTCCCCATAAACTGCCGAATGCGTCCGATGAACTCGTCCCACGCTTCTCGCTCGGCCGCCTGGGCGTCGCCGATCGGCCATGCTCCCACGAGGGTTTGGTAGAACAAGTATTCTTCGTTCAGGCTCGGCGCTTCGGCCCCATCGACTTCGGTCTTGTGAGGCTGGTTGAGGGCGTGCCAGCGCGCGATGGCTTGCTCCCACTCGGCCGGGCTTTCTGAGAGCAAGTTGATGCGTGCCCGCACGTCTTCGCTGCGTTTGGTGTCGTGCGTGCTCGAGGCCAGCATGGTGTGCGGCCATTGCTCGCTGCGTTCGCGGCTGCGGCGGTGAAACTCTTCGACCGACGTGCTGAACGTTTCGGGATCGCCGCCTACTTCGGAGAGCGACAACAGCGGATAGTCGCGGTAAAACGCGGTGTCTTCGATGCCTTTGGCCGTCACCGGCCCGCTGAGTTGCTGAAACCTCAGGGCGAACTCGCGCCGTTCTTCGCGTTGCTGCTCGCTCAAGTGCGGCGGATGCTCCAGCAACAGCACCGAGCCGACAAAGTCGAACAACGAGCCGCTGAGTTCGGGGTTGCGGCGTTTGGCAATTCGCAGCGCCGCGGTGATGCGGCGGCGGTCTTCGTCGCTGACCGGGGCGGCGCCGGGCCGCACATAGGTGCGATACACCGGAAAGCAGGCAATCGTTTCCAGCAGCGCCGTGCGGAGCGACGAGAGGGTGAAGTCGCGCGAGTAGCGATCGCTCTCGGAAATGCGGTCGAGCCGGCGGGCCAGCACTTGCAGCTCGCTGGACATCGAACGTTCGAGAATCGTCTTCTTGCTTTCGTAAGCCACGTCGCGGAACCGCCGGTTTTCGCCGATGAAGCGCAAGTAGAGTTTGCGCATCGACACGGCCGCGCGGCCGTCGATGAAGACGCCGTTCAGCAGGTTCAAGAAATCGTAGCCGGTGGTGCCGAGCACCGCCCAGTTATTCGGCAACGGCTCATCGCGGCCCAGAATCTTTTCGGCGACCACATACAGCGGCAACTCGGCGTGCCGCGACGGGCCCGAGGAAACATCGACCGGCTGGCAGCCGGCCATCTGGCAAAACTCGGCCTGCAAGTCGCCGAAGTAGCGCTCCGGATCGAGCAGCCCGTCGGGATGGTCGATGCGCAGCCCCGTCACCAGCCCCTCGTGCAGATAGCGAAAGACAAGCTGATGCACCTCGCGGAAGACCGCCGGCAGCTCAACGCGAATCGCCGCCAATTCCTTCACGTCGAAAAAACGGCGGTAATTGATCTCGTCGGCGGCCACTCGCCAATGGCAAAGCCGATAGGCCTGTTCGGAAAGCATCTGCTCCAGGCGGTCAAAGCTGCGAGGGTCGTCGGGTCGGCCGTTGACGTCGGCCACAGCCTGTTCGATCGCTTCGCGAATCACCGGCGCCGCCGTGGTCAGGCTGGCGATCCGCCGCGGCGCCACCTGGTGTTCGAGTTGCCTTTGGTGCATCTTTTCCGGATCGGTATTCGCCAGCGGCGCCAAGCTGCGCAAGGAAAAAATGATGCTCTCCAGCTCCATCCAATGCGGGTCGTCGGGCGCCAAGCGGCCTACGGCGTGCTGCTGCGCCAATTCGAGCACCCGCGGCCAGCTCCGCAACGTCAGCGGAAAGCGGCTCTCAAAATACCGCAGATGAAACGAACCCTTGGCAAAGACGAGTTTCAGTTCCTGGTTTTCCAGCGTCTTGCCGAACTGGTCGCCCAAAAACGGCAACAGCACTTTGTTCTTCAGTTCTTCCTTGGGCGGGCGCCAGTCGATGTCGAAGAAGCTGGCATAAGGCGAGCCGGGGCCGTTCTCCAAGACGTCTTGCCACAGCCGGTTGTTGGGATCGTCAATTCCCATGTGATTGGGAACCACGTCCATCAGCAGCCCCATTTGGTGCGCATGCAGCTCTTGGGCAAAGCGGCGAAAGTCTTCTGCCGTCCCAAATTCGGGACTGATGGCACTGTGATCGACCACGTCGTAGCCATGCGTGCTGGCCTTGCAGGCACGGAACAGGGGCGAGGCATAAGCGTCGGAAATGCCCAGGTCGTGCAGGTACTCGATCAACTGGCGAGCCTGCTGGAAGCCGAAATGCGCATTAAATTGCAACCGGTAAGTTGCCAGGGGGATGCGGTGAGACAGCATGGCCCGATTTTATGAAAACCCCCAACAAACGCAAACCAAGTGGAGCGAAAGTTCCCGCTGGGCATCAAGCGACCAGCGTGACTCGTTGCGTGTCAGACCTCGGCGAGCAATCCCAACGCAAAACGGCCAAAACTACTTGGCGTAGAAATGGCACGCCGGTTGCGTTAAGGGGCACGCTTAATACAGCCCTGGCGTAGGCCCCACACCGAAGATTGGTGAATCAAATGACAACCCGGCGAATTGCAGCTTCGCGTTTCAATGACGAGAGCGGGTGCCTGGTCTTGGAAGCCGATGGCGCCCGAACGGGGAATGGAATAATGATCAATTGTTTGCGGGTAGCGATTGCCGACGATGAGCCGCAGGTACGCGAGACGCTCAGCGGAATGCTGCGGACTTTGGGACACGAAGTGGTGTTCAGCGGTTCGACCGGGCGGGAACTCGTGGAGCATTGCCTGGACGAACGGCCCGACCTGGTGTTGACCGATATTCAGATGCCCGACATGGACGGGCTCGACGCGGCCATGGTCATCTACGAACGGGCGCCCGCGCCGGTGATCTTGCTCACGGGGTTTTGCAACCCCGAACTCATCGAACGAGCCGAAGAAAACCACGTGCTCGGCTATCTGCTCAAGCCGGCCACCCAGGCGCAGCTCGAAGCCGCCATCGGGCTGGCTGTGCGGCGGCACGAAGAGTTTCAGGCCTTGCGTAAAGAAGCGGCCGATCTGCGGCAATCGTTGGCCGATCGTAAGTTGATCGAGCGGGCGAAGGGGCTGCTGATGAAACATTTAGGCGTGGACGAGCCCGAAGCCTTCCGCCGGCTCCAAAAGTTTGCGAGCAACAAGAACAAAAAGCTGATTGAAATCGCCGAGACGATTGTGACCGCGGCCGAAGCCCTCAACGGCAAGTCGCCCGTGGGCCGTTGACTGTGCCTCGAATCTTAGTCATCGACGAAGACCGGTTGGTGCTTCAAGCCGTCCGGCAGGCATTCAACAAGACGGGCATCCAGGTGGTCACCGCGCGCACGGCGAGCCGCGGCTTGACGCTGGCGGCTGAGCGGCATCCCGACCTGATCATTTACGATCTTTCGATCTCACCCGAGGGCGGCTGGAATCTGCTCGACCAGTTGCGCGTTCAGAATGCCGGTGCGCCGGTGGTGATGATCGCTGCGCAGGGTGGCAATCGAACCATGATCGAGGCTGCCCGGCGCGGCGCCTACGATTTTCTCTGGAAGCCAATCGACGTGGTCAGGCTGCGCGAGCTGGTGCGCGGGGCGGTGGCTCACGCGGTCGCCCCCAGCGAGCCTGAAATCAGCCGCGCCGATTGCGTCACCGCTGCCGAGATCCTGCTCGGCCGCAGCACGGCAATGCAAGCTCTTTATAAGGAAATCGGGCGGGCCGCGCAGGGCGATGTCGCCGTCTTGCTGATCGGCGAAACCGGCGCGGGAAAATCGCTGACGGCGCGTACCATCCACCGGCACGGCCATCGCCGCCAAGAGCGCTTCGCGACCGTCGATCCGTCGGGCATGACCGTCGAGCGGCTCGAACACGAGCTGTTTGGCTATGAGCGGGGGGCTTTTGTCGGCGCCACGGCCCGGCGCATCGGTTGGCTGGAACGCTCCAGCGGTGGCACGCTGTTGCTCAAGCAGGTCGAGCAGTTGCCGCCCCGCGTTCAAGGGCAGCTTGTCGGACTCTTCGAAGAGCAAACCATCCGCCGGATCGGCGGCGGTTCACCCGTCGCCGCCGATGTGCGGATTGTGGCTTCCACGCCGCGCGAGCTGGAGCCGCTGGTCGCGGCGGGACGCTTCCGGGCCGATCTTTACTACCACCTCGAAAGCTTCGCCATTCGCGTGCCGCCACTGCGCGAACGGCTGGCCGATTTGGCCGAATTGGTCGATCATTTCTGGCGCCGGCTGACGCAGCATCGCAACGACGGTCACTCTCAGTTCGGCCAGGAACTGCTCGACGCGTTGGCTGAGTATCGCTGGCCCGGCAATCTTTGGGAATTGCAAAGCGTCGTCTATCAGATCTTCCGGCGGTCGCGCGGCCAGACGCCGTGGCGCGAGGCACTGCCCGAGCCTTTGCAGCCCACGCGATCGGCGGTGGTTTCTGGGGCGGGTTCTCCGCCGGTCGAGCTGGCTTCGGTCGACGAGCTGATTTCGACGGCGGCTCAGGGCGGCGGCGGCGATCTCTATGCCGCCTGCGTGGCGCTGTTTGACCGTTACCTGTGCAGCCGTGTTTTGGACCATACCGGAGGCAACCAATCACGGGCGGCTCGCATCCTCGGCATGACGCGCCGCAGCTTGCGGACGAAAATCCGCCGCTGGTCCGAGCCGGCGAACGACGCCCGCCCGGCAAAGCCTCGTCACGCCGCCAAGAAAACTGCCCGCCGCGCGTCCCGCTAGGTAAGCGGCGGCGAATCCGGTAGCATGGTCGTCCGGTTCCCGCTGGCTCTTTAGAAGGAATGGAAACGTGCCCCGTTCAACGTTGTTTGGCCTTGTGCTCTTGGTTTCGTTTTCAGCAGGCGACGTCGCGCGCGGCCAGCAGTGCGCCGGTGTCTCGCGGTCGCTGTTTAACGGCAAAGATCTCGACGGCTGGCAGGTGAGCAATTGCCAGGCTGAGGTCGAAGACGGGCTGATTGTGCTTAAGTCGGGCGAAGGGCTGGTGCGAACCAACGACGAATTTGCCGATTTCGTGCTGGAGCTGGAGTGGCGGGCGCGCAAAGCGGCCGACTGGGACTCGGGCGTGTTTTTCCGTGCCGCGCCGCCGGCCCCCGGCAGGCCTTGGCCCGCGAAGTATCAGGTCAATCTGCATCAAGGCAAAGAGGGCAACGTGGGTGGCCTGCCCGGGGCCGAAAGCAAAGGACTCGTGCGAGATGGCCAATGGAATCGCTTCCGGCTCGCGGTGTTCGGAGATCAGGCCGCGCTGGAAATCAACGGCAAACCTGCCTGGCGGGCCGGCGGCATCACGCCGGAAAGCGGATTCATCGGTTTGCAGGCCGAAGTCACGCAGGGCGGTCAGTTCGAGTTTCGCGGCATCCGCATTCAGACGTTTGCCAGTTCGCCCAAGCACGCCAAGCCAGACCTCCTGCGGCAGTTGCAGGCGCAGGCGCTGCTCAAGGGACATGCCGAATGGGGTCATTGGGGAATCGATCCCAAGCGATATCTGGGCTGGATGCGGCACTCGAACCGATTGATCCCGGTTTACACGTTTGGCATATCCCTGGAAGGCGTGGCGGGCGAGGCCAGTGCCTATCGCGACCCGCAGCGATTGCGCCGGCTCTATGGGCGCCTGCCCGAACGAACGCTCAACCCGCACGCCGAGTACTTCGATCAGACCGATGTTTATGCTTTGCAAAAGCAGGCGGTGGCTGCCGGCAAGAAACGCATCATTCTGATGGTCTTCGATGGCACGGACTGGCAGACCACGCAGGCGGCGGCCATCTATCAGTCGGGCAAGGTTTATGATTCGGGCCGGGGCAGCGGATTGGCGTTTCAGGATTACCGCGGAGTGGAGACTGATTTTGGCTTCTTCGTCACCAATCCACACAACGGCGGCACCAAGGCCGACGTCGACGCTCAGACGATCATCCTCTCGGGCAGCGCCGTTGCTGGGGGCTATGACTCCAGTCGCGGCGGCGAAACGCCCTGGGCCTCGCCCACCGATCCCGCCTATTTGCTCGGCCAATCGCTGGAGAACAAGCAAGCGGTGACCGATTCGGCGGCCTCGGCCACTTCGCTCACCGCTGGCATCAAAACCTACAACGACGCCATCAATGTCGATGCCGACGGCAAGCAGGTTCTGCCACTGGCGCGCGAACTGCAAGAAGCCGGTTGGGCCGTGGGCGTCGTCACCAGCGTGCCGATCAGCCATGCGACGCCCGCCGCGGCGTATGCCAACAATGTCTGGCGCGACGACTACCAGGATCTCTCGCGCGATCTGCTCGGCTTGCCGTCGGTCGCCCACCGACGCGCGCTGCCAGGGGTGGATGTCTTGCTCGGCGCGGGGTGGGGGCAACAGGCACAGCAAGACCGAGGGCAGGGGCAGAACTTTGTGCCGGGCAACAAGTATCTGGCCGCCGACGACCTGGCCAAGATCGATGTGAAACACGGAGGTGAATATGTGGTGGCGCAGCGCACGCCCGACGTCGACGGAGCAACGCTCATCGCCGAAGTCGCCGAGCGAGCCGCGCGGGAGCGAAAGCGGCTGTTCGGATTCTTCGGCGTCTGCAATGGACATCTGCCGTTTCGAACCGCCGATGGCGGCTACAATCCCACCAGCGGCGCTTCGATCATTCCGGAAATCTACAGCGCTGCCGACCGGCTGGAAAACCCGACCTTGGCCGACCTGACTCGGGCCGCCCTGAAGGTGCTCGGCGAACGCGACGCTCCGTTCTGGCTAATGGTCGAAGCGGGCGACGTCGACTGGGCCAATCATGACGACAATCTCGACAATTCGATCGGCGCGGTGCTCAGCGGCGATGAGGCGTTCCGCGCCATCACCGAATGGATCGAAGCCCACGATGGCTGGCAAGACACGGCGGTAATCGTCACCGCCGATCACGGGCATTTTCTGGTGCTCGAAGATCCGCGGGCGCTGGCGCAGCGGCCTTAGCTGGCGCAGCGGCCTTAGACGGAATTCCTTTATTGAATTGCCGACCAAGATCCGGAGACCGGCAAATGAATGCTTCAAAATCGTCGATCCGCGCCTAAGAAATGCAGGCAAGATCACGTTTGAAGTCTACGCAAATTCGTTGTCGCACTTTATCCAAAAGTATGGTCCGCTGCATCTGATGCGGATTGACGGACTCAAGCTGTTTATCGATGCGAATGTCAAAAACGAGGATCGTGGTTTTGCCTACGCCCTGGTGGTGGCTCACGATAAAAAAGGGCGACCCATGCAATTGCGTGAACGCTGGGTGAAAGAGGCGGACGGCTCCTGGTACGCCAGGAAGTTGGGGCTCGTTTAAGCGGCGCACGCTCAAACGCCGGCATAAGCCGCATGCGCGGTAGAATCGCGCGCTCTCATCGCGATCGCCAGCAAAAACCCTGGCATGGTTCGCTGGTTGGCTCCCGCATTGCCCATCCTGGCAACTCCGCGTGTCCGAGCCGTGTTCTATGTTTCAGCAGCGGGAGCCCGGGACCTGCACAGAAAGATTCGCAGCATGCGCAGACTGGTTACATATTTGGGCGTGGGGGTCGCCGCGCAGATCGCATGCATTGCGATCGGCCTTTGGATGCACGACCGCTACATCCTGTCGACCGTCGAACGAGCGGCCGAACAAAACGCGGCCACTCAGTTGACGGCCGAGACGGCGCCTTTGGCGGCGGACTTGCGCGAGCTCGACCTGGCGCAACCCGATGGCCTGCAAGAAGCCGCCCGCCGGCTGCAATCGGCCGGCCTGGCCCAGGGCGACGGCCTGCTGATCGTCGACAGCAACTGGCAAGTGCGCGCCAGCGCGGGCGCCGATGAGCGGCCAAGCCCGGGAGACATCGTCTCGTGGGCAAGCCTGCCGCAAACCAGCCCCAGCCCGCTGGCCGAGTCGGTTGAGGGCCGGTTGCAATTCGGCGAACAACGGCACGCCAGCCTGGCCTACCGCCTGCCGCGCGACGACGGCTATCTGATCGTCTATCGCCCTACCCAGCGGCTGGCGATCGCCCCCGAACAATTTGCCGAAGCCTTGCCGCTGGTGGGCCTGATGACGTTTTTGTGGCTCAGCGGGTTGCTGTCGATCTGCACGTTCTTGTCGGGCAAGCGCCTGCACGATGAGCTGTTCGGTGAGCTGGAGCGCTCCGAAGAGCGGGCGGTGCGCCGCGAGCAGGCCCTGCTGCGGACGCGCGACGCGGTGATCTTCGGCTTGGCCAAGCTGGCCGAATCGCGCGACCACGAGACGGGCGAGCACGTCGAACGCATTTCGCTCTATTGCCAGCGGCTGGCTGCGGCCATGCGACGCCGGCCTGAATATCGCGACATAATTACGCCCGCCTTTGTGCGGCTGATCGAAGCCAGCTCGGTGCTGCACGATATTGGCAAGGTGGGCATCGCCGACGCCATTTTGCACAAGCCCGCCGCCTTGACCAGCCACGAACGCACCGAAGTGCAAAAGCATCCCGTGATCGGCGGCGAATGCCTGGCCGAGATCGAACGCCGGCTGGGCGCCTCGAACTTTTTGCAGATGGCCCGCGAGATCGCCTTGTTCCACCACGAGCGGTGGGACGGCACCGGCTATCCCGCCGGGCTCAAGGGCGAAGACATTCCGCTGGCCGCGCGAATCGTGGCGATCGCCGACAACTACGACGCCCTGGTCTCGCGCCGCCCCTACAAAGAACCCTATACGCACGAGACCTCGACCGACCTGATTCGCAACGGGTCGGGCACGCAGTTCGATCCGAGCCTCGTGGAAGTCTTTTTAGAAATCGAAGGCGAGTTTCGCGATATTGCCCGGCAATACGCCACGGCCGCGCGGGTGGCGGCCCGCGGCACGCGTGAATCCACCGGCAAACCGCATGAAATGGTCGAGCCGCTGGCGGTGGCGGTCGCGACCTGACGTCAACAAGCTACCCACAGCCACCTATTGAGGAGAAATACCATGCGTCGCAAACCTGAACGCGGCCTGCAACATACCTTCGAGGTGATGCTGCTGGTGGTCGTCGTCGGCTTGAGCTGCCTGTTTTACCAGGTGCAAGGTTACAAGCTGGTCGTGCTCAATTTGTTCTATCTGCCGGTTGTGCTGTGCGCGTTTTTCCTGGGCACTTATCGCGCCGGCGCATTGGCCTTGTTCTGCGTCACCTCGGCCTCGATCGTGACGGTAACCAACATGTCGGGCTTTGCCAGTTTCTCGTCGCCGCTGATGATTGGCCTGGTGGTGACGGTGTGGGGCGCCGTGCTCGGTCTGGTGGCCATTCTTGTCGGCACGCTGAGCGACGAACGAAAGGCCAAGACCGAAGAGCTGCACGAAGCCTATGTTGGCGTGGTGGAAGTGCTCTCGCGTTATTTGCAAAGCGCCAACGCCCGGCTGAAGGCTCGCTCGATTCGCGTGGCCGAGCTCAGCCAGAAGGTGGCCGTCGCCATGCGGCTGCCGCCTAAGTCCGTCGACGACGTGCGTATTGCCGCCTTGCTGTATGACATCGGCAACGTCGAAGTCACCACCAAAGTGTTCCGCAAGGCCGTCGGCACGCTGGAGGTCGACTCCGGCAAGCTCGAACAGCACACCTTCCGCGGCATCGACCTGATTCAATCGCTCGGGTCGGTCCTTAGCGGCGCCAGCCCCCTGCTGGTCCATCAGGAAGACGTCGGGCACGACTCGCAATCGCGCTCGGAAATTCCCTTGGGCACTCGCATTATCTGGACCGTGCGAGCCTATGACAATCTGACCGCCGAGCAGCCCGCCCGAAAGGCCGCTTCGCCGCAGCAGGCCGTCGATGAACTACGTCACGACGAGCATGCCGGGGGCGATCGCGAGGTGATCGACGCACTGGAGCGGGTGATTGCCAACGGCCAGTACGACGATTCCTACGAAGCCTTGGAACTGGCCGCCGAATCGCTGGCCTAAGTGATTCACGCAAACCAAGATGGGCCGGGTTCAGGGATCCAACCGCGAGACCCAATAACGCTCTTCGCCGGTGGGGGCTGACATTGCAAACAGATCGTGATAGACGCTGCCGACCCAGGCGGCGTCGCTGCCAGCGCCTTTGTTCGGATCGTTGAAGTATTCCGCCGAGCCGATCAGGGCGGCCACCAAGGCATCGCGCCCCACACCCGACGCGAGCTGGTTCACCCAAGAGGCGGTTTCCGCCTGGCTTGCCGGGCGGCCCAGCAACTCGCGATAGTCGCCATCGATTACCAGCGCCTCGCGCTCGGGGCTGGCCGCGAAGCCCAAGGCGACGCCGAAGTGGCTCTCGCCCGATTGCAATCGCGCGGTCCAGTATTGCAATCCCTGGGCGTCGGGCGAGCGGCCAAGCAGGTCGTGATACATGCCGGTCACCCAGGCGGGGTCGCTGCCACCATGATCGCGCACGTATTCCGGCGAACCGATGAAGGCCGCATCGAGTTGTTCCTCACTCAGGCCAGCCTGCATTCGGTCGACCCAATAGTTCAGCCCCGCGTCTTCGGGTTCGCGGCCGATGTAATCGTGATAAGCGCGGCTGACCACCGCGCCGTAATAGCCGAGCACCTGCGTGAACGCGACCGCCACGCTGCCTAGTTCGGGCGGGATGGCGCCGCCCGGCGATCCAACGCCGCCGCCGCCCGAGGCAGGATTGCCGTTGGGCACGCTGGTCGAGCCGGCAGGCGATTCCAGCCCGTGCAGCCGGTTCGACCAAACACGCTCCACCGCGTACGGACCCAAATAGACCGCATCGGTGGCGGGGTTGGCGAAGTCGGCAATTTCCAGGCCCGAGGTCGAGTCGCCCGTGTCATCCCACCAGCCGTTGCGGGTGGGATTGGTGATCGCCTCGGCCAGCTCGTGCGAAGCCGCTTCGGTCTGCTGCTCGAACGCCGTCCGCCCAGGAATACGATCGTTGCCCACCGGATTGGGAATGACCGCATACACCACGGTGTCGCCCTGCGAATCGACAAAGCTGTCGTGATAGCCGGCAAAGCCGACCGGTCGGCCATTGCTGCTGCTGCCATCTTTGGTGACGGCCACATTGGGCGGCGTGAACACAAACAGCAGTTGGTTGGGGCTGGGCCGGGCAATGGCCCGCGAGACGATCTCGCTATCGAGCAAGCTATGGATCATGCCATCGCTAATCGTGCCTGCCCGCCAATTGTCCTGCGACAGAGTAACTTGTCCCGTAAAGCTGCCGCGGCCGATCGGCCCGCCCTGCGTCGTTCCGTACTCGGCCAGCATGTCCATGAAGGTGCTGCTGGTGATGGCGCCGAAGAACTGATCAAGCTGCGCGGCGTTTTGAGCCAGCGCGGGATCGCTAGTCCAGCCGCGTCCG
The DNA here is from genome assembly GCA_025927475.1 of Pirellulales bacterium. Lineage (GTDB taxonomy): Bacteria > Planctomycetota > Planctomycetia > Pirellulales > JAICIG01 > JAICLL01. The sequence continues at coordinate 27,514 of JAICLL010000020.1, read as the reverse complement.
AGAAAGACCGTTTCGACCGCGGCATTGTCTATCAGACGGCCGCCTTGATAGGTAACTCCGCTAAGCAGCCGGCGCGGTTCGAGACGTTCGATTTGGCAGCGTCGGCGCAAAAACATAACGGAAAACAACGACCGATCACTCGCCCCACGACAATCGCAGCATATTTAGCCGCTCTGGCGATCGCAAGAATTTAAAACCGCCTCGGGAGGGTTTTGCCGCATTTTGCTTGCTTGCCGCCGCCGGGCGCTGTATTCTGATAATCAGAAACTCCCGCAAGTTGCAGGGTGCCGGGCGCATGCAGATGGTTGGTCGAAAACTTGACTGGCGATTGGCGCTTTGCGCGCTTTGGCTTTGCCTGGGCGGCGGCTTGCGCGAAAGCGCGCGGGCGAGCTGCGGCGATTACGTGATGGTCGGCGGGCATGGCGGCGAAGCCCACGAGCGTTCCAACGGCGATCACCGATCGGCGGCGGGGGATCTTGCAAAGCTCCCGCGTCGGCCTTGCCACGGGCCCGAATGTTCTCGCTGGCCCGCGACCCCCGAAAAACACCTTCCCACCCTGCCGTCAACGTTGGGGCAAGACTGGGGCTGGCCGGGGACCGTTTGTCTCTTCTCACCACCGCTGCCGACTGGCGATGTGCTCAACCCGCCCTCGTTCCGTGAGCGGCTTCATTCCGGCAGCATCTTTCGACCGCCCCGGTATCTCGCTTAACCGGGTCGTGCGCTGCCGAAAGGTAGCCGAAAGGTAAGCGCCTGCGCTTGCGCCGTTGCTTGGCCGTGCCTTTGCGGCAGAGCGCGAGGCTTTGCGCGATACGCCGTGCCGAACCGTTGTCGGCGCCCTCTTGCGCAGAACGGCGGGGTGCATGGGAACTTGGCGCGCCGGCAAGGGAAAGCGGGCCACCGACCTCGCTGACGCGTCGGTCCAGGGGCCGATGAATATCACAACAAGGGGCCGACGGGCTTGCGCGGCACTCACCCCGCGCCAAATCGCTTTATTACATCAAGGAATCATCCATGTCATCTTCGTCTACCCGGAACGCGTTCACCTTAATTGAGCTGCTGGTGGTGATTGCCATCATCGGCATCTTGGTGGCGCTGCTTTTGCCGGCGGTTCAAGCAGCCCGCGAGTCGGCCCGGCGCGCTCAGTGCGTCAACAACCTCAAGCAGATCGGCATCGGTCTGCAGAATTATCACGACGTGCATCACACGTTGCCTTTCGGCAAGGGGCCCAGCTATCCCGGCGCGCCGGTCTACGCGCGCTGGTCGCAACACGCCATGATCTTGCCGATGATCGAGCAGACCAGTCTGTATAACAGCATCAATTTTAGTTTTCCTCCCGAGACGCCAGGCATGGGCGGCGGCACGCCGTTCATGCCGCCGTACGCCAATCCCGGCGGCATCAATTCCATACCTTCCCGCACGTTGGTGCCCATTTATTTGTGCCCGTCGGATGGCAGCGGCGGCGGCGCGCCCGATTGGCCGGGGGTGAACAACTATGCCGCGAATCAGGGCAGTTGGCTGTGCGATCGGGGCGATGCGCCGCCGCCGGCGGGCTCGGTGGCGCCCGACGAGACGCAGCCAGGCGTGATGTATTACCTCAGTCGCGTGCGATTCGGCGATATTACCGACGGCCTGAGCCACACGGCATTCTTCAGCGAGAAGCTGCGCGGCACCGGCGCCCCCAACCCGCGCCGCGATATGTTCATCATTCCCGCCCAGACCTCGCTGACAAGCACCTACCTCACTTGCACCAATCTCGATCCCCTCTCGGCCTTGCCCTTGACCAGCAAGTGGGGTTGGAGCTGGGTGATGGGCGAGAACTGCTGCACGTCCTACAACCACGTGGCGCCGCCCAACATGAACACCTGCGGCGGCACAGGCTTCAGCGGCAGCATGACCAACATGGCGATGCAAGTCTCGCCGAGCAGCTCTCACCCGGGCGGAGTGAATGCCTGCATGGGCGATGGTTCGGTGCGGTTTGTGACGGAGGCCATCGACCTGCTCGTCTGGCGGGGTATGGGGACGCGCGCGGGCAGGGAAGCGTTTAATGAGGCCAACAACTAGGATTTTGGATTTTCGATTTTGCCATTGGCTGGGGCGAACGAGCGATGCCCCGACCGAAGAGGAGATTAGGAGATACGGAGTGTTCAAAATGGTTAGCGAACGTCGAACGAAGTCGAGGATGCTAGGGCCGCTAGCCCTGGTCATGGCACTGGCGCCCGGCTGCGGCATCAGGCCCGCTGGGTTCGAGCGCTATGTGCCCGAGGAAGCTCGCGCGAATGAAGCGCTCGATCGGGCTTTGGCCGCCTGGAAGAGCGGCGGCCCGGCGAAACCGCAACCTTTGACCGATCCGGCGGCCGCCATCGAGGTGGCAGACGGCAGTCGGCGGCCAGGCCAAAAGCTCCTCGACTATCAGATCGTGGGCGAGGTATCGGCCGATGGGCCGCGGTGCTTTGTGGTGCGGCTGACGCTCGACCAGCCGGCGCAACAAATCGACACGCGCTATTATGTCGCCGGCATCGATCCGCTCTGGGTATTCCGCCAGGAAGATTACGATCTGATCATGCACTGGGAGAAATGCGACGACGAGACGGTCGAGAGCAGCCAAAGCTTGATCGACGCTGCGCAACGCGAGGCGGCCGACAGCGGCGGTGGTGTGACACGATGAACGTCTCAAGCCCAGCACCAACCGCCGAGCCGATGAGCCGCCGTCGCCCGGCGCCTCCGTCTCGCCGTCGCCAACAATGGTGGTGGGCCTGCCAGCTCATCCAAACGCGGCTGCGCTTTCCGATCGTGCTGGCGGCGTCGTTTTTGATCGTCGGCCAATGGCAGGTGCTGCGCAATTACTGGGACACCTTGGTTGCTCCGGCGCGGCCTGCGAGCGGCGGCGGAGTATCGGCCGATACCGAATATTTCTGCCCGATGTGCCCCGGCGTGATTTCCGACTGGCCCACCCGGTGCTCGGTGTGCAATATGCCGCTGGTGCGCCGCCAGAAAGGTGAAGCCGTTCACTTGCCCGATGGCGTGGTGGCCCGGATGCAATTCTCGCCTTACCGCGTGCAATTGGCGGGCATTCGAACCGCGGCCGTAGAATACCGCCCGTTGGCGCGCGAGATTGTCACGCCGGGCATCGTGTCGGGCGGCGCGGACACCGAGCCGCCCGATGAGCTGGCGATCGCCCTCATCGACGCGGAAATCGATGAGCAGGATATTCCATTGATCTCTACCGATACGGCAGCGCGGGTGACCAGCGAGGCGCTGTTCGCGCACGCGGCGTGGCAGGGCCGAATCGCCGCTATCAAGCCTGACGTAAACCCTCGCAGCCGCCGAGTGAGCATACAGGTTGCCGCCGATGACCCTCAGCGAGAGCTATGGCCCGGCATGCGCGTGAAATTGTGCATCCAGCGGCCGATGGCCGATCTCGAACCGTTCTGCTCTTTGCCGTCCGATCCGCCGCCGTTGGCCACAGGCGAGCTGCGCAAGCTATATACATGCCCGGAGCATCCGCACGTGCTACGCGAAACGCGCGGCGCCTGTCCCGAAGACAAGAACTCGCTCGTCGAACGCCCCTTAACCGAGCTGGAGCGCGTGAGTTGGTGGTGCCCGATGCATCCGGGCGTCACGGCCTCAGAGCCTGATCGTGCCTGCGACGAGTGCGGCGGCATGAAACTGTTGCCGCGGATCACGCGCTATCGCCCCGCGGGCCAAGTGCTGGCCGTGCCAGAATCGGCGGTGATCGACCTGGGCGAACGCCGGGTGGTGTACGTCGAGCGGATGCCGGGCATGTTCGACGGTGTTGAGGTCGTGCTTGGGCCGCGTTGTGGCGGTGAGTATGCGGTGATCTGCGGTCTTGAGCCGGGTGAGCGCGTGGCGGCGACGGGCGCCTTCTTGCTCGACGCCGAAACCCGATTAAACCCGAGCGTGGCCGCTGCCTATTTTGGCGCCGCACCGAGCGGCAACGCCGGCGCCACGACCGAAACGCCCACCGCCCCCGCGACGACGAATACATCCGACGAAGACGCAGAGGCCATTCGCGAAGCGCTGGCCGAACTTTCTCCGGCCGACCGCCGGGCGGTCGAACGCCAAAAAAATTGTCCCGTCACCGGCCTGGCACTCGGCTCGATGGGCGCGCCGATCAAAGTCGAAGTCAAAGGCCGCACGGTTTGGCTCTGCTGTGAAGGCTGTAGAAAAAAAGCGGCGGCAGGGTCTTAGATTCTCGATTTTGGATTTTCGATTTGTCGGCGTGAATCTGTTGTCGGAGCGTCTGAATCTTCCCAGTTCCCAGTCCCTCCCCGTGATCGACCGCATCATCGAATTCTCGATCCGCAATCGCGGGCTGGTGATCGTGGCGGGCTTCGTGCTGGCCGTGTGGGGCGTCTATGCCGTTTACCAAACGCCGATCGACGCGATTCCCAACGTGGCCGAGAACCAGCTCATCGTGTTCGCCGACTGGCCCGGCCACAGCCCGCCGGAGATCGAAGACCAGGTTACCTATCCCCTGACGGTCGAGTTGCAAGGTCTGGCCGGAGTGCGGGCGGTGCGCTCGTCGAGCGAGTTCAGTTTTGCGTCGCTCAGCATCATCCTCGACGATTCGGCGGATTTCTATTTCGCTCGGCAACAGGTGAGCGAGCGGTTGAGCGGCGCGGCGGAAAGCTTGCCCGGCGGGGCGCATGCCTACCTTGCCCCCGATGGCACGCCCACCGGGCAGATTTTCTGGTATGTCGTCGAAGGTCGCCAGTACGACCTGGGCCGGCTGCGGTCCATCCAAGATTGGTATGTTCGCGGGCAGTTGGCCGGTGTGCCCGGCGTCGCCGAAGTGGCTAGCATCGGCGGCCACGTCATGGAGTACCAGATCGATCTCGATCCGCGGCGGCTGGCTGAGCTTGCTCTTTCGCCGGGCATGGTCAGCCGCGCCGTGGCCGAGGCCAATGCATCGGCGGGGGGCTATGTGCTGCAAAAGCCCAATGCCGAGTATGTGGTGCGCGGCGTGACTCGGTTAGGGGCCGAGAGCGGCGATGCCACGCCCGAGCCGGAGCAAATTGTCAACGACCTAGAGCAACTGGTCGTGGGCAAATGCGACGGCCGACCGGTCTTGCTGCGCGAGGTGGCCAAGGTGTCGATCGGGCCAGGCTTTCGCCGCGGTGTGCTCGAACTGCACGGCAACGAAGCCGTCGGCGGCGTGGTGCTGATGCGATATGGCGAAAACCCGCTTGAGGTCACACAACGCCTGCACCAGAAAATCCATGAGCTTTCCGCGGGGTTGCCCGAAGGTGTGCGCGTAGCGCCGGTTTACGACCGCACGCCCCTGATCCACGGGGCTGTGGCCACCGTCACCGGCACGCTGTTCGAGGCCATCGCCACCGCCACGATCTGCGTGTTGATCGTGTTGCTCCATTTTCGCACGTCGCTGGTGATCGCGGCCACGCTCCCGTTGGCGGCGCTTTCGGCGTTCGTCGCCATGTGGGCCTTGCGGCGACTGGGAATCGCCGACATTCAAACCAACATCATGTCGCTGGCCGGCATTGTCGTTTCGATCGGCGTGCTGGTTGATTCATCGATCGTCATGGCCGAAAACGTGATGCACACGCTGCACGGGCGGTTTGGCGACCGGCCGGTGCGCGGCGATGTGCGCCACTTGGTGTTGCCGGCTTGCCGCACGGTCGGGCGGCCGATTTTCTTTTCGGTGGCGATCATGCTGGTGTCGTTCCTGCCGATATTTTGTCTGGGCGGCATTCAGGGCAAGATGTTTCGGCCGTTAGCGTTCACCAAATCGTTGGCGATGCTTTCGGTGGCGGTGTTGGCAATCACGCTGGTGCCGGCGCTGTGTACGGTTTTCATCCGCGGACGCCTGCGCGATGAACGCGAAAGTTGGCTGGTGCGCAGCGTCACCAATGTCTATCAGCCCGTGCTGGAATATCTGCTCCGCCGGCCGGCGCCGTTGATGTGGCTGCTGGGGCTGACGTTTATCATCGCCTGCGCGCCGCTCGGGCACCGGGCGGTTTTGCTGGCGGTGCTGTTGCTGTTTTTGGCATTCATGGCCGCACTGACGAGCACCTGGCGCGGCACGCTCTTTTGCACGCTGACGCTCACACTCGCCGCGCTGGCCGGCGAGCACGCCATGCGGCCGCTGGGCTGGCAGAAAATGCCGCCCTTGAATGAAGGCATGGTCATGGACATGCCGATCACCGTGCCGCGCGCTTCGATTACTGAAGCCGCCGACGACCTGAAAGCCCGCGATATGGTGCTCTGCCGCTTTCCCGAGGTGGCAATGGTCGTGGGCAAGGCGGGCAGGGCCGAAACGCCGTCGGATCCCGCACCAATCGACATGATCGAAACGATGATCGATTTCCGCCCCCGCGAACTTTGGCCCAAGCGGAAGCTGCCCGAGGCCGGCGCGCGGCGGCAAACACAGATGGTGCTCGATGCGATGGTGCAACGGGGCCTGATCGAATCTTTCGCCGACGATGCCGCCCGCGAGACGCTCGTCGCGGAAGCCACGAGCGAATCGCTGGTGCGCTTCGACGGCCTGATGCGCGAGTATGCCTATCAGCGCAACCGCGAGTTTGAATCTTCGCTGACGCCGCGATTGGTGCGGCATCTGGTCCAGCGGATGATCGCTCGCTTGCAGCCGCACGGCGTGTTCTTTCACGCGCCCACCGATGGCGAAATCTCGCAGGTCGCCCAGTCGCTGATCGACCACGCCGATCATCACCTGGCGATGTCGCCTTCGCTCGACGAGGTGACGCGGCTGGCGCGGCACGCCGGCGAGCACCTGCACCAATGGGAATTGGTCGGCGAAGAAGTCGATTTATTCGCCGATCGGCCGGTGCCGTGGCAGCTTGCCGCCGATTGGCTGGGGCAATCGTTCGGCAAACCGTCACCGACCTTTTTCACGCGGCTCACCGACGACATGCAGGCATTTTTTCGAGCGGCCTGGCAAACGCACGTCCGGCAGCTCAACGCGGAGTTGTTCGAACGCGGTGCAGAGACCTTCACGCGGCTGGCAATCGAGGAAGTCTTGGAGCGGGCGAAAGTCCGCGACGCGCGGCTGCTTGACTACCTGGCGCAAGTCCGCCGCTTTCGCGCTCGCCCGCCATCGCCGCATGCGGGGCATCATCAGCACCGCAGTGTTGCGCCGCCCGAGGTGGAGCCCCAGCCGGCGTTGAAATCGTTGCAAGAATCGCTGGCCGCCGTGATGCGCCGCCACACGCTGCTGTGGCCGAGCACGCCGGCGGAACTATCGGATCCGGGCGGCGAGCTGGACCGCACGCTGCAAATGCCCGGCTGGGCGAACGTGTGGACCCGGCCCATTCAGAATCGCGTCGACATGTTGTTCACCGGCGTGAATACCGACGTCGGCGTGCGGGTGTTGGGCCGCGAACTGAACGACGTGGTCAATGCGTCGGAAGAAGTCGCCGCGGTGCTGAAGCAGTTGCCCGGCGCCGCCGACGTGATGGCCGAAACGATCCGCGGCAAAGGATATCTGGAAATCCGCCTCGACCACGGACGAGCCGCGCGGGCGGGCGTCGGCGTGGGTGAAGTCAACGCAGCGATCGAGCTTGCCTTGGGCGGGCGGGTTGTCACTCAGACGGTTGAGGGTCGCGAGCGGCACGGCGTGCGGGTGCGCTACGCCCGGCCATGGCGCGACGACGAGGAATCGATCCGGCGGCTGCCGATCGCCGGCGGTGTTCCGCTGGGCGAAGTCGCCGAGGTTCGAAGGGTGGAAGGCCCGGCCTCGCTGAAGAGCGAAAATGGGCTGCTGCGCAATTATGTCCGGCTGAATGTGCGCGGGCGAAGTGCCGTGGCGTTTGTCGAGGAGGCCCGCCGCGCGGTTGCCGATCGAGTCCGCTTGCCCGAAGGCGTCTATCTGGAATGGACCGGGCAGTTTGAGCACGATGTGCGGTCGTTGCGCACGCTGACGTGGGTCTTGCCGCTGGTGGTCGGCCTGATCCTGGCCATCCTCTTCTGGACCTATCGCGATCTGGCCGATGCGCTGTTGATGCTGCTGGCCGTGCCGGGCGCCATCGCCGGCGGCGTGATCTTTCAGTGGCTGCTCGGCTACGACTTCTCGATCACGGTGCTGGTGGGCTATATCGCCTGTTTCGGCATGGCCACCTCGACCGGCATCATCATGCTCGTTTACCTGCGCGAGGCCGTCGCCCGCCGCGGCGGGTTGGAGCAAATGAACCTGGCCGAGCTGCGCCAAGCGGTGATGGAAGGCGCCGTTCACCGCCTGCGCCCCAAGCTGCTCACCGAGGCGACAACCATTCTCGGGCTGGCGCCGATGCTGTGGGCCACCGGCGTGGGCGCCGAGGTCGTCAAGCCCATGGTGGCCCCGGTGCTCGGCGGCATCTTGGTGGCCGATGAGGTGATTGACCTGTTGCTGCCCGTGCTGTTCTTTGGCGTGCGACGACTCAGGTGGCAGCGGCTCCAGGCAGGCAAAACGAACGACATCGCAGCGGAATCCGTAACGCCGTTGAGTGGCGAGCCGACAGCAATGGTCTGATAACTTTTCGCAATTGGGGTTTGATGAATGTATGCCAATTTTCGTTGTCGCAATCTTCGTAGTGCGGGCGTCGTGCTTTGCTGTCTTGGCTTGTTGTCGTTGGGCTGCGGGCAGCGAAGCATTCACGAATATGTACCCAACGATGCCGCGGCCCGCGCGGCATTGACCACCGCGCTCGACGCTTGGAAGTCAGGCAAGGCGCCCGACAAAATCGGCGCCAGCGGGCCTGCCGTTCAAGCCCAAGACACCCAGTGGCGCGATGGGCAGAAACTCGTCGATTATGAACTGGTCGGCCCCGCGCCGGCCGTGGCCGAAGACCCCAATCGGCGCTACACCGTTAAGCTTACGCTGGCCGGCGCGGCTGAGCCGCAGGAAACCATTTATATCGTTGTGGGCAAAGACCCGGTGTTTGTCTTCAGTCAGACCAGTTATCAGCAGTTGTCTGGTCAATAGCGACGGAGTTGTATCGTTTTGCGGCTCAGTACGCGCCGCGACGGCGGCGCGGTCGGGCCGGGGCCAGCGAATGCGGCTTCGTGTCATCGCCCCAGCACGATACGGCAAGTCGTTGTGCAAATAGCACTTACAGTCGTTGCGGCGGCGCAATCCTTGCGATCAAGGACCGCGATACCGCTGTTTGGCATAACGGTTGCTTGTAAGGGGCAGCGTCGAATTTCGATTGCCGAAAACGACAACTTGCCTGCGGGCGGTGGCCCGACGGGCCCCCCACCCCACTTCATGGAGGTAAACGAAACATGGTACGCACACCTGGCAAAAGACACGATCGCTTCCCCAGCCGCGATAACGCTTGGGTGCCCAGTCCCGATGAAATCCGTCGGCGTTCGGCCGAAATCCGCCGCGGCTGGTCGCCGCGGGTCCGCCGCGAGCGCGAGATGCCGCTGCCGGGTTGGCCCCTGTTGCCGCTCATTCTTGGCATCGACGTTGCCGACACCGCGCCCTGCGCGTCCTAATGCCCTCCCCGGGCGGGCTTTGTCGGTCGTTTCTCATTCGATACCATGTCTCCAACGGTGAACCGAAGGAGACATACGGTGCCTATTCACGAACTGACCGACGAGGAAATCCGCACTTGGTCGCTTGAACAAAAAGACCGTTGGTGGCTCGAAACGGTTTTTCGCGGTGACATGCCGCAGCTTACGTTGCGCTCGGCGCTGACCGGCATGGCGCTCGGCGCGGTGCTGTCGCTCACCAACATCTATGTAGGCGCCAAAACGGGTTGGACGCTGGGTGTCGGCATCACGTCGGTCATTTTGGCGTTCGCGATGTTCAAAACGCTCTCGCGGCTGGGGCTGGCCCGTGAGTTCACGATTCTCGAAAACAACGCTATGCAGTCGGTCGCCACAGCGGGCGGCTACATGACGTCGCCGCTCATTTCGAGCCTGGCCGCCTATATGATGGTCACCGAGCGAGTGATCCCCATGTGGCAGCTTATGTCGTGGGTGATCGTGCTGGCGGTGCTCGGTGTGCTGTTTGCCTTTCCCTTCAAGCGCCGCTTTATCAACGACGAGCAACAGCCGTTTCCCGAAGGCCGGGCGGCGGGCATTGTCATGGACTCGCTGCACCACGGCGACGCCGCCACAGGGCTGCTCAAGGCCAAGCTGCTGGTCGCCTTCGCCGCACTCGCCGGATTGGTCAAGCTCTTGCAGAGCGGACCGATTACCAACTATCTGGCCTTCAAGAATTTCCGCCCGCATCTGCCGGAGTTCCTGGACGAGTGGATCTACGGGCGCATCGATACTCCAGAGATTCTTGGCACGCCCGTCACCAGTCTGACGCTGCGGCCCGAACTCGATTTGCCGATGGTGGGCGCCGGCGGCTTGATGGGCATTCGCACCGGCATTTCGCTGTTGCTGGGGGCTGCGATCAATTATGCCATACTGGCGCCGATCATGATTGAGCGGGGCGAAATCACCCCCAGCGCCAAGGGCGCCATTGGCTTTCGCGAGATCACCTTCTGGTCGCTGTGGTGCGGAGTGGCCATGATGACCGCCGCTTCGCTGTTGGCGTTTTTTGGTAAGCCGCAGGTTTTGTGGCAGGCGTTCGTGAAACTGGCCGGCATCTTCCGCCCGCGCGATGCGCAGCGCCAGACCGACGTACTCGCGCACATCGAGTTGCCGCTGGGCGTTTCGCTGGTGGGCGTGCCGCTGCTTGGCGTCTTGGTGGCCATCATGGGACGTCAATTCTTTGGCATTGACTATTGGCTTTCGGTGGTGGCTCTGGCCTTGGTGTTTTTCTTCTGCTTGATCGCCATCAATTCCACCGGGTTGACCTCAATCACGCCCATCGGCGCGATGGGCAAGCTCACGCAGTTGACGTTTGGGGCGCTGGCGCCGGGGAATAAGGAAGTCAACCTGATGACGGCGGGCATCACCGGCGAAGTGGCCAGCCACGCCGCCAATTTGTTGCAAGACATCAAGCCCGGCTACATGCTGGGGGCCAAGCCGCGGCAACAGGCGGTCGGCCACTTGCTCGGCATCCTAGCCGGCGCGACGCTTTCGATTCCGGTGTTTTACCTGGTGTTTCTCAAGTTGCCGCCCGATCAATTGTTGGCGGCTGACCTTTCCGCTCCCTACGCCCTCGACGCGAAAAAATATCCCATGCCCTCGGCCACCGTGTGGAAAGCGGTTGCCGACGTCCTGGCCGAGGGGTTGCACAAGATCAAACCCACCGCTCAATTCGCCGCGCTGGCGGGCATTCTGGTCGGCATGGTGCTGGAGATCGCGCGCATGGCCACGCGCGGTCGGTTTCCGCTTTCGCCGGTGGCGCTGGGGCTCGGTTTTTTGATTCCCTTCCATACCTGCCTGTCGATCTTCGCCGGCTCGCTGTTGTTTTGGTTGGCCGAGCAGGTTTTTCGCGGCACAGAGTCGCGCGGCAATCAGGTGGTGGTTCAAAATCAGGAACCGATCTGCGCCGGGCTGATTGCCGGAGGTTCGCTGATGGGCATCGCCGTCGCCGTGGCCGAGCTGTTTCTGCCCGTGCCGGGCTGATCTTCTCGCCTTCGGGCGGCTGGCGTGACTTAGCCAGAATCTCAGGGTGCCACGACTTATCGCAGCCTGGCCAGCCATTGCGTCAAGTCGGCAGGCAGGGGCGCTGTGAAGCGCAGCCGCTCGCCGCTGATGGGATGATCTAAGCTCAACTCCGCCGCATGCAACGCCAACCGCGGCGCACCGCTGGCGTCGGGCCGCGGCGGGGCGAAGAGCGGCTGATGATAGACCGTTTCGCCACAGAGCGGATGCCCCGCTTCCGCCAGATGGATGCGTATCTGGTGCGTGCGACCCGTCTCCAGGCGGCATTCGATCAGCGTGTAATCGCCCAGCCGCTCCAGCGGCTTGACGTGCGTGATGGCGTGTTTGCCGGCGTCGGATAGCGTGGTGCTGCCCCGGCGGCCGTCGCCCCGATCGCGCACCAGGCGGCTCTCGAAGGTCTGCTCGGCGACGTCGCCTTGCGCCACCGCCAAATAGCGCCTGCCGGTGGTATGGCGGCGGAATTGCTCGACCAGGCTTTGCTCGGCCTGGCGGGTGCGGGCGAAAACCATCAGCCCGCTGGTCTCGCGGTCGAGCCGATGCACCGGCCGCACCGGCGGCAGCTTGCCGGCGGGCGCGGCGTGGCGCCGCCCCTGACCGTGGCTGAGCTTTTTGGCGATGATCTGCGGCAGCAAGTCTTGCAAGGTCGGCTGCACTTGCTTGCGGCGCGGCGACCAATGCCGTTCTTCAGCATGGCGGACCGAGGTGAGCCGGGCCGGCTTTTCGACCACCACAAGATGCTGATCGAGATAGCGGACGCGCACGTCGTCTTCTCGCGCCGGCGGGGCCGTCGGATGGGCCAGCAGTTTCACCACCTCGGTTCCGCGCAGTCGGCGTCCGGCATCAAGGCAAAGATTGCCGTCAATCAGTATCTGCCGCGCGCGAATCAGCCGGCGGACTTCCGACCACGACCTGTCGGGCAGGCGGCGACGCAGAAACGCAGCCAGCGTCTGCTGGGCGTCGGCGTGGTTGGCGCGGAAGTTTTGGCTGGTGATTTTGTGCAACAGGCGGCGCCTAGTTTGAAAGCTCAGCCCACACCGACGCTAGGAGCCAGACCAGCACAGCCAGGCTAGCCACGCCCCCAACGCCCCAGATCAGCGCGTGGAACACATGTATCTCCAGGTCCGCCGCCTCTTCATCGGAATCGCGCTTTCTCATCATGACATCCTATCACGATCGCGCCAAAAAGCCGCGCTTTGGGCCGATCCGGCATAGAGACACGATCCAACGCACGGGCTACTCGACAGCCATTCGGGGGCGTGTTTATAATGGTGAATCTTCAATCGAAAGGGAAGCCGATGCACGACCGACAGCCAGCGCCGCCGCTGTTTACACAAGTCGATATTTCGCCCGGTGCGCTCAGTAGCGTGCCGCCGGGCACCATCGAAGAAGAACAAACCCGGCTGCTGCGCGAGATTCTCACCGCCCAGGACCGGCAAAACGAACTTCTGGAAGAGTTGGTCAACCAGCTCAGCGGACCGCAAAAACAGCGCAACCAAGAGCTGGGGCAATGGAAATCGGCCAATCCGCACCTGGCTCAAAGCTGCCGGCACGCCGCCGAAACGCTCAGCCGCGTGCAGACCGAATTCTTGAACTCGCTGACCCAAGAGGTCAACGAAAACGCCGAGGTGCTCTGCGACGGCGACTTCATGCTCAATGAATTTGTCGACCGCTATGGCCCGCGGCTAGCCCATCTCAACGGCGTGTTGCAGGTGCTGGCGCAGTTGAGCTCCACACCGCAGGCCCACGCCCCGACGCCGTGATCGCCGAGCTGGTCCAGGTTACCACGGGCGATGGTCTGCGCCTGCACGGCGCGTTGCACCGCCCGGCCGAGGCCGCGAATGCCACCGCTCCGCGCCAGGTGCTGCTTTTGCTGCACGGCGCCGGCGGCAATTTTTATAGCTCGGGTCTGTTTACCGGGCTGATCTCGCGGCTAGTCAAAGACGGGCTGACGGTCTTGGCGGTCAACACCCGCGGCCACGACGCGGTGAGCACCGCCGGCACACGCAAGTATTTCGGGGCCGCCCTTGAGGTGGTCGACGACTGCCGGCACGACATTGCGGCCTGGGTCGAGTTTCTCACCGGGCGGGGTTACGAACAAGTTGTACTGGCGGGTCACAGCCTGGGCGCCGTCAAAGCCATTTATTGTCTGGCCCACGAGCCGCCGGCCCAGGTCAGCCGGCTGATCGCCCTTTCGCCGCCTCGCCTCTCATATTCGCGCTTCGCCGGCAGCCCCGAAGCCGAGACCTTTTTGAGCGAATTCGCCGTCGCCGAGACTCACGTGCGCGAGGGGCGCGGCGAGACGATCATGGCGGTGCAGTTTCCGCTGCCCTACCTGGTGTCGGCGGCGGGATATTTGGACAAGTACGGGCCTGAAGAACGCTACAACATTCTGAACTTCGTCGATCGCGTCGATTGCCCGATGCTGTTCACGTTTGGTACCATCGAGCTGCGGCGCGGCTCGGCTTTCGAGGGGCTGCCCGAAGAGCTGAACGCCCGTCCGAGTGAAGCCGGCAAACTCTTGGTGGCGGTCGTCGCGGGCGCCGATCATTTTTACAGCTTTGGCCTGGGCGAGTTGGCCGCGCAAATGGTGGCGTGGCTCGGCAGGTCGTAGTCCACGTATCCGTGCTGTCTGTGGTCGGTAAGGGGCGGCCAATGCCACAGGATAGGTGTTGGCCGAACTGAAAGCGTCGCCGAGTGAATGAATCTGCTTTGCGCGATAACCGTAACCATCGCCGGAGGTAGCGTCATGAGAACGTTAGCGTTTTTGCTTGGGATTGGCCTACTGGCGCGCAGTGCCTGGGCTCAGGACGATCTCTCGTTGATTGCAGACCCCGCCGAGCGGCCGCGGCCAACCGAGAATGATAAGCCGTTGATTGACGACGCGGAATTACACCATCTCAAGCTGGTTACGGAACCCGAGAGCAAAGAAGCTCCGCAAGATTCGCCGATTCCCGCCAATTTGGCGCAAGCAATCAACCGCGCCTTGCGTGCCAATCCGGATGTCGTTTTGGCGGTCGCTCGCGTCGACGAAGCAAGAGCACAACGCGACCAGATCCGCTTCTTTCGGTTCAGCTTGAAACCGGCCGCGAGGAATCGCTGCTGAACCTCTTGGAGATGCTGGCCGATCAGACCGGCTGTGGTTTCATCGCCCGTGATTACGGCTTGTTGGCGATTCAACGCGCCGACGCCTGGCAATACGCCGGCGCCGCGATTCCCAGCGACCTGCCGACGACGCCCCGCGGCACTGCCCAGGATCACTGACGGGTCCGGCACGCATCGTCCCAGCCAGGGCGGTGAAATCCGCGCGGCAACCGCCCGGCACGAGGCCGGGAGCTACCGGGTATAGGACGCGTACGATTTCTCCTCGATCAGCCGCGAGCCGAGCAGATCGTTGATCCGCCGCTTGACCGCCGCCCGCTGGTCGTTCTGATGATAAACGGAACGGGCTAGCTCGATAAAACGCGGCCCAAAATCGGCCTGCCGCTCGCAGACGCGAATTTCGTCTTCAATCTCCCACAGGGCTTCGTTCACGCGCTTGAGTTCAGACGTCAGTTCATCGAGCGCCGCGGAAGCGCGAATGGCGCGGTCGCGGGCGGCGGTGAGTGTCGCCAGCTCCGCGCGCACGTTGGCCAATTTGGCCGCATCAGTCATGCGTTCCGATTTGATTTCTAAGATCGTCAGCTTGTCGAGCAATTCGCCCGGCGCAATTTCGACCGTGATCGGTCGGGCGGGCAAAGGCTCGCCCGAGCGAGCGGCCAGCGCCGCCGCAATCCGCTCGAAGACGATTTGCCAATTGCCGCGCTCGGTCTGCCGAAACAGCCGCATGGTGGGATACCACGGGCTGTCTTCACGCTCCAGCAGCCAACGCCAGTCGGGGGCGAACGGAATGGCCACCCACACCGGAACCGCCAAGGCGCCGGCCAGGTGCGCGATCGACGTATCGCTGGTAATCACCAGATCGAGGCTTTTCATGACCGCCGCCGTATCGACGAACGGCCCGCTCGACTCATCGAGCCGGCTGGCCAAATCGACCACGCGGAACCGTCCGGCGAGCGCGGCCAATTGCTCGCTGCCGAAACCTTTTTGCAGACTGACGAGCGTCACGCCGGGCACGGCGGCCAGCGGAGCAAACTCGGCCAGCGGCACCGAGCGCAGCCGGTCGAAATAAAACGAGCGGCTGCCCTGCCAGGCGATGCCGACGCGCAAGCCCGGCAGCTCGTCCAGCTCGCGACGCCACTGCTCGAACCGCCGCGGGTCGGGCCGCAGGTAAGGCACTTCGGCGGGAATCGTCTCGAGCGTGTCGCCAAAAATGCCAGGCAGGCTCAACAGCGGAGCATGCACGTCGAACGGCGGCAGCGGATCTCCCTGGGCCGCCAACTGCGCGATGTCTTCGCATTGGCTCAACAGCGGCAGCAGCGTCTTCTGGCAGACCACCAGCACCCGGCCGCCGCGCTGCCGCACCCGGCGAACATAGCGAACGAATTGAATCGTATCGCCCAGTCCTTGCTCGGCGTGCAGCATGATCGTTCGGCCATCCAGTGGCCCGCCATCCCACAGCGGCTGCTTGAAGGGCCGCTCGGGCAGCTCGGGGCATTTCCAACGCCATTCGTATTCGGGCCAGCCCTCGCGGTATCGGCCTTGCAAAAGCCAGACGATCGCGCGGTTTTTGTGCGCTTCGGGCGAATCGGGTTCTTGCTCCAGCGCCGCCTCGCAATAGGCGAGCGATTCTTCCTGCCGCCCTTCGAGCAACGAGACAATGCTGAGTGTCAGATTCAACTGCGACGATCCGGCGCCGCTTCGCAACCGCAGCGCTTCGCGGCAGCTTGCCTGGCAGCCGGCCAAATCGCCCAACTGCAAGAGCACCAGCGACAGCCCGGCGTGCGGCTCGGCCAAATCGGGCCGCAGCCGCAGGGCCTCGCGAAAATGAGCGGCGGCTTCGTCGAGCTGGCCCAGCTCGCGCAGGGCATCGCCCAGGTTGCTGTGGGCCTCGGGGTACGCGGGCAGCAGCGCAATCGCCTGGCGATAACAAGCCGCGGCATCGTCCCAGCGGCGTTTTTTGGAATAGGCGGCGCCCAGGTGGTTGTGGCCGATGGCAAAATCGGGCTTCAGTTGCAGGGCCAGGCGGCAGCTTGCCATGGCTTCGTCGACCTGCCCCAGCTCGCGTTGCAAATTGCCCAGATTGCTGTGAGCTTCGGCAAAGTCGGGCTTGAGGCGCACCGCTTCCTGATAGGCGGTCATCGCCAGATCGTTGCGGCCCGTTTCCTTCAGCACGTTGCCGAGGTTGTTGTGGGCGGGGGCAAAATCCGGCCGTGCCCGCACCGCGGACTCGAAGCTGGCGGCCGCCTCGGCCAACCGCCCCTGCTGCTGCCGGACGATACCCAGGCCGTTGTGGGCTTGCGCCAAATCGGGCCGCAGCTCGATCGCTCGCTGATAGGCCGAGAGCGCCTCGTCGAGCTTACCTTGGTTTCGGCAGGCCACCCCAAGCAGATACCACAGCTCGGCGTTGTTTTGCTCGCCAATCAGCAGCTCGCGGTAGGCGTTTTCCGCCCGCGGCAAATCGCCGGCCTGCTGCCAGCGACGGGCGGATTCGAGTAATTCAGCGGCTGTCACGGCGACCCCTGGTGTCTGGCCCTCGAGTACTTCAACTTCACGCGGTCGCCGATGATGGATCTCCGGGTACGGCACGATTCTGTAGGGAACGGACTCCGTGCCGTTCCGCCGGGGGGCGGCGCGACGTCGGTTCGCCCCGCACGGAACGGCACGGAGTCCGTTCCCTACAGACGCCGAATGAAAATGTATCTTTGCGAACCGCTTGTAGCATAGAGTAATCGCTTGCGACGGCGCAAGCGAGGACGCTGATGCTGCGAGAGCGCTAGAAATTATACATTCCGCCAATCAGCACGCCGTGCAGAATGAGATCGCCGTTGGTCTTGATGTTCTGCATCGATTGCTGATCGGCCAGGAAGGGCGGAATCTGATTGTCGGCCAGGCCGACGCGCGTCACGCCCATCAAGCGATAGGCCACGTAGGCGCTGAATCGCGGCGTAATCTGATAGCCGGCGCCCACGTCGACCTGCCCGATGGTCGAAACCGTGCTGCGCCGCGCCAAAACATCAAAACCCTGCTGGCCATCGCCCGAGTAAAGGTGCTCGCGCATATTGACCTGGTTGCCGTACAGACCGAACTTGGGCATGGCATACAGTCGCACGCGGGGCAGAACGAAATAATCGACCCGCGCGCCGACCTGAAAGCCCACCAGCGAATTCGTGACGCCGGTGTTCAGATAGCCGGCCAAGGCCCCGCCGTCGTCGCTGAAGTTCGGCGAATTGACCGAGCCGAAAATCAAATTGTCGGTAAAGCGGAAATAACGCACGCCGGCGATGCCGGTGAACAGCAGCCGCGGGGCGCCGCAGGTAAAGGCCGGCGCAAACACCGCCCGTCGCAGTGCGTTCCACTCGAAGTTGTTAAAGCTGTCACTGCGCCAAATGGCGTGCTGATAGGCATTGTCGAAGTAGAACGTCGCGCTGTTGGAACCGATGTTCACATTGCCCAGGTTGAGCGGCGTGCTCAACTGGTGATTCGGGTCGGCCACATTGGCGAAGCCCGACATGGTGCCCACGCCCCAATAGATAAACTGAAGGCCGTAAGCCTGCGGCCCGAACCAGCGGCCGAACATCACCTGTCCGCCACCGGCCCAGTTGGAGCGGGCCATGCCGGTGTCGAGCAGGTTGGTGTTGACGTTCGAGGCGTTGTAAGTGGTCGAAAGCGCGTTGGGCGCGTCGCGGGTCATGATCAAGCCCGACAGCGAACCGAACCAGAAGCCCGGCCGAAACTGCATTCCCCAAGGCATCGCCAGCGGCGGCACGCCGCTGGTGTTGAGCGCCTCGCTGTAGGGACTTCCGCCCAAAAACTCGCCAGGCGCCAGGCCCATCGACGGATCGAGCGATGGCGACGTGCTCACGGGGCTGCCAGCAGGCACGGGCAACGTTTCGCCCACACCCGCGCCTTCGCT
The DNA here is from genome assembly GCA_025927475.1 of Pirellulales bacterium. Lineage (GTDB taxonomy): Bacteria > Planctomycetota > Planctomycetia > Pirellulales > JAICIG01 > JAICLL01. The sequence continues at coordinate 8,958 of JAICLL010000020.1, read as the reverse complement.
GGCGAACGAATCGGAGATTTGCGTCATCCGCGCATTGAGCCGCCGATCGGCGCCTGGCTCGGCAAACGCGGCCCGCGGAGGTTGGACGGCATCGAGCGGGGCAGGCCGCCGCTGTGCCGGCGATCCTGCGCGGTCGCTCGCCAGCGGCGGAACTGCCGGCGGCGACAGAGTCGGCAGCGGCAGCAAGCTAAACGGTTCGGCCTGCTGAGCGCGCGAGCTGCTCGCCAGGCCAAGCAACAGCACTGCCACCGAAACAAGCCACGCCAAGCGCATTGCCACCACTCCCTAAATAAACGGTTACCAAGAGCATCGTCCGCGCGCGATAGGAAAATTCGGTTTTCGCGGCCGAGTGGCAAGATGTTCCCGTTCGGCAAAGTTTGCATTCGAGGAAGAGAGGGCCGGTAAGTCAGGATGTCACACGGCATACGCCGTGGCATGGCGAGTTCGCCTCGCTATAATGCGAACCATCGCCGCGGCCGGCGGCGCCCGAGACCTGCCCCATCACCGCCCTGCTTTTGCTCAGCCATGATCTGCTCCACCGCACGTGCCGCCTGCCTGTCGATCGTCGCTTTTGTCGCCTTGGCTGGCCCCAGCTTCGCCCAGGATGATCAACAAGAATCCACGGCGCCGCAAGCGCCGCGCCGACTGCCCGGCATGCAGGGCGAGGGAAGCGTACTGCTGCCCAACCAATGGTCGCTCAAGCCAACCGGCAAACAGATCAAGCTAGGCGATTTTCCGATTCAGATTGCCCTGCATCCACATCAACCCTGGGCGGCGGTGCTGCACGCGGGCCATGGCACGCATGAAATTGCCACCGTCGATCTTCAGCGGCAACGAGTCGTCGCTCGCATATCGTTGCCGCAGACGTTTTACGGCATCTGTTTCGATCCGTCGGGCAAGCGCGTCTTTGCCAGCGGCGGCGAATATGAGGTGATTCACCAGTTCACGTTTGCCGAGGGTTACCTGAGCGATCATCGCGAGTTGCCGCTGGGCAAGCCAAGCGAGACGTTCGTGCCCGCCGGTTTGGCCTGCAGCGCCGACGGCAAAACCCTCTACGCGGCGCTGGCCTGGGGCCACGCGCTGGCCATTCTCGATCTGGCCGAAAGCGAACCCGGCGATGCGGCGAAGCCGGGGCTACACGTTTCGCTGGAGAAAGACAGTTATCCCTATGCGCCGCTGCCGGCGCCCGACGGCAAGCGGCTGTATCTCAGCCTCTGGGGCAAGGCCGGAGTGGCGGTGCTCAATTTGGCTTCGCGGGAAATCGAAGCTCGTTGGCAAACCGCGGCCCACCCGACCGAGATGGCGCTCTCGCCCGACGGCCGGCGGCTGTTTGTGGCCTGCGCCAACTCAAACACGGTGAGCGTGCTCGACACCGAAACGGGCGAAGCCTCGGAGACGATCTCCAGCGCGCTGTATCCGAAGGCGCCCAACGGCAGCACGCCCAACAGCCTCTCGCTCACCCCCGACGGCAAGGTGCTCTTCATTGCCAACGCCGACAACAACAACCTGGCCGTGTTCAACGTCAGCGAGACCGGCAAAAGCCGCTCGATGGGTTTTATTCCGGTCGGCTGGTATCCGACGTCGGTGCGCTTCAATCCGCTCGACAAGCAGATTTATGTGGCCAATGGCAAGGGCGTGATGTCGCAAGCCAATCCGCAAGGGCCGAACCCGCTGAAAAGCCCGCCCGCCACGGTGCAGCAGTACATTGGCGGGCTGTTTCGCGGCACGCTGAGCGTCGTCGCCGGTCCTTCGCCCGACGACATGGCCCGCTACACCGAGACCGCCTATCGCGCCAGTCCGTTGCGGGCCGATTTCAACCCACCCGCCGAACCGGAGGCTGGCAACCCCATTCCCGCCAAGTCGGGCGAACCCAGCCCAATCAAATACTGCCTCTATGTGGTGAAAGAAAACCGCACCTACGACCAGGTGTTTGGCGATATGGCCGAAGGCAACGGCGAGGCCGATCTGTGCATTTTCCCCGAGGCCGTCACGCCGAACCATCATGCCCTGGCCCGCGAGTTTGTGCTGCTCGACAATTTTTATGTCGAAAGTGAAGTCAGCGCCGATGGCCATGAGTGGAGCATGGCCGCCTACGCCACCGACTTTGTCGAAAAGAGCTGGCCGTTGGTCTATCGCGGCGGGCAAAAGAAGCTGGGTTATCCCAGCGAGGGAGCGTTTGCCATCGCCGTGCCCGCCGGCGGCTATATCTGGGACCGCTGCCGCGAGGCCGACGTCAGCTATCGCAGCTACGGCGAATTCATCAACAACGGCCGCAAAGTGGGCGATCCGGGCAAAGCGGCCGTGGCCGCGCTGGAAGGGCATTTCGATCCGCAGTTCCGCGGCTACGACCTCGACTATGCCGATGTGAAGCGCACGGCGCGATTCGTCGAAGAGCTGCGCGGCTTTGAGCAGCGGGGTGATCTGCCGCGCTTCATCGTGCTGCGTTTGCCGAACGACCACACCTATGGCCAGCGCCGCGGCAAGCCCACGCCCACGGCCATGGTGGCCGACAACGACCTGGCCCTGGGCCAGTTGATTGAGGCCCTCTCGAAGAGCAAGTTCTGGAAGGAGATGGCGGTCTTCGTCGTGGAAGACGACGCCCAGAACGGCTCGGACCATGTCGACGCTCACCGCACCGTGGCCTTGGTGATCAGCCCTTACTGCAAGCGGCACTATGTCGATTCAAGTATGTACTCGACGTCGAGCATGCTGCGGACGATGGAGCTGATTCTCGGGTTGAAGCCGATGAGCCAGTTCGACGCCGCGGCCCGGCCCATGTATGCGGCTTTTCAGGGCGAGGCCGACGCCAGCGCCTACCAGCATCGGCCGGCGGGCGTCGATCTGCAAGCGCGCAATCCAAACTCAGGCTGGGGCGTCGAACAATCGGCCCGACTCGATTTCTCGCGCGAAGATGCCGCCGACGATCTGCTCTTGAACGACATCGTTTGGAGAAGCGTACGCGGCCCGGCCTCGCGCATGCCTCCGCCCGTGCGGGCCTCGTTCGTGCTGGTGCGCCCCGAAGAAGAGGAAGATGACGAGGATTAGCCGTCGCCGGACGGTTCGACCCGGCCGCCCACCACCGGAATAGATGCTATATATTCTGGGGCGTCAGCATTCCCTCTGGAGGGCGAAGTCCATGCTCAACCAACTTTTTACGTCCGGCGTCGAACTGCCGAGCATTCCGGCCACCTTGGGCTTGGCGGCGGTGGCGTCGCTCGGCTACCTGGTCGGACGCTGGTCGCGGCAGGCCACGACCATTGAGAACTCTGCCAGTCACGATCTGCAAAGGGCATTGTCCGACGCGCGGCAACTTGAGCAGATTACCGACGAAATGCTCAACGTCACTCGCGCGGCACTCGAACATTGCCAGCGGCTGCGCGTACACCGTCCGAAATCGAAAGGTCAACGGATCGGCGCGGGATCGCGCTGATCGCGGCGAGGGCCGCCTACAAAAAAGGGCCGGGCGCTGGCAATGCCAGGCCCGGCCCGCTCGTTGCGCCCTGCGCCTTGTCGTGCAGATCGCTATTTGACGATCTTCGAGATTTCCTCGACCAACGAATCGACGCGCTTCTTGGTGAATTCGTCTTCGCCGAGGGCGCGGTTCGCCTTCACTTTCATCCCGCGGTAATACAGCACCGTCAGGTCCGCTGCGGGATTCAACCCGTAATTGGCCGGACCCTCTTCAAACTCGACGGGTACGACCACCGGGATGTTCTTCAGCTTCTGGTCGGCGACCAATTGCTCCGCTTGCTCTTCGAGCTTGTCGCGGTCGTCGCCTAAGAGATTGACGAAAACTTTGAGCTTTTCGTCAGCGTGCTTGTCGATCGCTTGATCCAGCTTCTTGACCAAACTGGCCAAGGCCGCGTCTGATTTTCGAGAGAAAACCATGACGACGGGGCTTCCGCCGTACTTTCAGCGATAGCAGAGTTCTTGCCCCACGCGCACGCCGTCTTTTTCGGCGCCCGCACATTTGACCACTTGGAATGCTTCGACCGAATCGCCGACCTGCGGGCCGCTCTTCAGCGCTCCCGCGGCCAACGCCGCCGCCAGCAATCCGACGTAACCGATGGGTTGCATCATCGACTCGCTCCTTTGTGTCTTGTGGAAAACCCACCGCCGGACGCCGCGCCCGGCTTGCCGCGCAGTTTACTCGCACCCGGCCAAACAAGGCAAGACTTGCGGAAATTCGGTCGCGTCTTAAATTTGGGGTGATGGCCAGCACAACCGCCCATGAACTCAGCAACAACGACCGCTGGGACGAGCTGCGCCGGCTGGTGCCGGCGGCGGGCAAATGGGCCTATTTCGATCATGCCGCCGTGGCGCCGCTTTCGCTGCCGGCGCGGGCCGCGCTGACCAACTGGGCCGACGATGTCTCGCAGAACGGCGTCGTCGAGTGGCCGCAGTGGGCGGCCCAACTCGAACATGTCCGCCGCCGCGGCGCCGAATTGCTACGCGCCGATCCCGGCGAGATCGCGCTCATCCACAGCACCACCGAAGGCATCAACCTGGTCGCCGAAGGATTTCCTTGGCAATCGGGCGATAACGTCGTCGCGCCGGCCAACGAGTTTCCCTCGAATCTCTATCCCTGGATGAATTTGCAGGCGCGCGGCGTCGAAGTGCGTCGCGTACCGGTGCAAGAGGGCCGCGTCGAAATCGACGAGTTGGCTCGGGCTTGCGACGACCGCACGCGGATTGTCACGGCAAGTTGGGTGGGTTATGCCAGCGGCTGGCGGCTCGACGTCGACGCCTTGGTCGATATGGCTCATCGCCGGGGGGCGCTGGTGTTTCTCGACGCCATTCAGGGCTTGGGCGTGTTTCCGCTGGATGTGCAACAAACGCCCGTCGATTTTCTTTCGGCCGATGGGCACAAATGGTTGCTGGGTCCCGAGGGGGCCGGCCTGTTGTATGTGCGGAGCGAGCATCTCGACCGGCTCCGCCCCTTGGGCGTCGGTTGGAACAGTGTGGTGCAGGCCCACGATTACAGTCACATCGAGTTAAACTTCAAGCCGGCGGCGCGGCGCTATGAAGGGGGCACTTACAACATGCCCGGCTTGCTGGCCTTCGGCGCCAGCCTGGAGCTGCTCGCCGGATTCCCCGTCAGCGAAATCGCCACGCGCGTCTTGGGTCTCACCGATTTGCTTTGCCAGCGGTTGTCATCGGTGGGGGCGGTGACCGTGAGCTGCCGCGACGAGGCGCACGCCAGCGGCATTGTTTCGTTCGAGATACCCGGCGAAAACCCCGCCGAAGTGCGCCGTCGCTGCCGCCAGCGCCAGGTGGTGCTGAGCTGCCGCGAGGGCCGGCTGCGCGCCAGCCCGCACGCCTACAACAACGAAGAGGATATCGAGCGGCTGATCGAGGCGGTCTCGGACGAATGAAGTATGGCATCGGAGACGGAATAGATGGTCGGCAGCGGCGCTCCTGGAGGAATGATTTGAAGTTGCCCATTTCTGCTTACGACTCTAATCTCTTGCCGCACGTCGGACAGCGTGCCCAGTTCCGTACGCACGATCGACCGCCAGAGAACGTCGTTGGTCGATTCACGACTGGGAAGCCAGGTGAGATAGCCTCCCTCAAGTTGACCACCCCCTCGCCAATGAACCGCTTGTATCGTGTCAGCCATTCAGTGTCTCTTGATGGACGCGCACGAACGACGGGAATCGCGGCACGCCGCGGTCGGAAAGCTCCTGGTAGCGAAACGTTACCACGCTGCCGATCGCGGGCGGCTGCTCGCGCTGCGCATCGGAAAAGCCGGTGCCGATGGAAAAGCTCGTCCCGTCGGGCAACTCGACCACCACGGCGCCCAACCGGCCTTTGTGCCGTCCCGTGCCCGGCAGATGGTCGACGACGCGCGCTTCCGCATCGTGAAACGTTTTCACTTTCAGCAAGGTGGGCGAGCGGCCGGCCTCATACCGCGACCCCGGCTGCCGCAGCATCAGCCCTTCGCCGCCGAGCGCCTCGACGCGGGCAAGCTCTTCGCGCAAATGATCGGCGCCTTGGCAGCGCTGGTGCGAATGGATTTCGGCGAACGGCGGTGAGCTCGACGCCAGGCAGTCGCGCAACTGCGCGAGCCGCTCTTCAAACGGCTCGGCGGCCGCCGGCAGATCGAACACCAAAAAGCGCACCGACCGCCAGAGGTCGCTTTTGTCTTGCCGGCGGACAATGCTCACACAGCGTTGAAACGCCTTGCGGCCAAGCCAAAGCTCGCCGTCCAACGGCACGTTGGGCAAGCCGGCGATAAAAAAATCGGGCGCGTGATACACATTGCCCAGCCGCGAAAGGAACTGCCGACCGTCCCAGTACGCCCGGACGCCGTCGAGCTTTTCGCTCATCCACCAATCGGTCAAATCGGTGTCGTTCTGCCAACTGTGGGCGAGCAGCAGAGCCGGCGCGGTGGCGGAGGCGGCCGGGGCGGCGGCTTTGGCCGGCAACGGGCCGCCGATGCGGTCTTGCTCGGCTTGCTCGCCGCGGAAGGCACGCAGGTGTTTGCAGGTCCGCCGTTCGATCGGAATCGATTGGTTCCGCCAGGCCGGGCAAGAGCAACTATACACCCCGCCCGTATTCTTCAGAAGATAAGGAAGCTTGGCCGAGCCTTTGACTTCAGCAGTTTCGCCATCGTTCAATTCGGGCATGCGGTTGCTCCTGTTAGATTGAACCCTCCGGCAATGAGTCTAACCGGAACGGCCCGAAATTCGCATCTCTTACCCTATAAAACGCGCTAGGTGTTGATCTATGTTGTAGAATAGTAACAGGTTATTAAAAGCCGCGACGTTTCCGGCGAGGTGGTTCCCATGTGCATCATCGGATTGCAAACCCCCAATACGAAGGCTCTACTTCGAAAAGCCACGGTCTGTCTTGTGGCGCTGTGCGTCCTGTCGCTGGGGCGGGCGAGTGCGGGCGCTGCCGATAGCCGCGATGCCGCGACGAGCAGCCCAACCTTGCGCGAGTCGCTCCACGGTTTTGACGAATGGCTTTCGGCGCAATCCATCTACGACGCCAGCCAGGTGGATCAGATTAAGGCCGATCAACAACGCCGTCTTGCAAGTATGAACACCGATGAGTTGGCGGATTTCCACCGCGATTTGGATGCCAAGCTGTCGATCTTGTCGAGCGCCGAATGGCAGGAAACCATGGCTTGGCTGTCAAGCACACTCTCGGCAGCCGCGCCGTCGTATGCACAACAGCTCGACTTGCACTATCCCGACGTGGCCCGCCTCAACGCGGCGCAACTGCAGCGGGCGCTGGCCGGCCTGGAACGGCGCCGCTGGTCGGAACATCAAGAATCGCTCGCCTTCGAACGGATGCGCGAAACGCGGCTTTCGATGCACCAGCGGCAGTTGCGGGCCGACGAAGACGCGCGCGAACGGGCGCTCGACCGGGCCGTGATGAGCAACCGGTTCAGCGAATACCATCCGCGGCACCACCCGGTGCAACAGCGGCGTCGCCGACCTTTCTATCCGCCCTATGCGCCGTTTGGCTTCGGTTTCGGCTTCGGGGGTTTTGGCTTGTTCTAGCCCGAGTCATTCAATTAGCCCGTGGAAGCCCGACGGCGGTGGTGTCCCAACAGTGAGTTGGTCACTTACACAAACCCGAAGCGCAAGCGAGGAAATGGCCGGTTTCGCCTCGCTTGCGCTTCGGGTTTGTGTCACTTATTCGGCCACCAACTCAGTGTTAGGACAACACCCCCACGGCTTTGACATTGCCGGCGGGCGCTGTAGAACAGATCCTTGCGTTTAGACCAATCGCACCGTGGGCAGGGAAGGCCGGCGATGCTTATGGAGACGTTTGCTTTCGCTTCCCCGAGCGTGTTGGGACCGCGCGAACGGTTGGCGTTGCTGCGGCGTCGCTGGTGGCGGGAACGACAACGCGAGATTCCTTGCTGGCTGGGCAGCCTGTTGCTGCACGCGCTGACCGTCGTGGTGCTCGGCTCGCTGACCGTGCCGACCACGACCGACCATACCGCGGGCTCGCTGCAACTGTATGCCAGTTACACGGGCGATGTGAAACTCGGCGGCGCAACCGCGCCCATTGCCCTGGCGCATGCCGAGCCGCAACCGGCGGTTTCCCCACCGCTGGCGGACGAGGACGCGAGCCCAGCGGAAGACGGCGACGCTCTCGCGGCGCGCGAGCAAACCGCCCGAGAAGCGGCGCCCAGTGCCGTCGAGCCGGTAGCGAGCGATCCGCCATCTCCCGATTCAGTTGCCAGCGACGAGCCAGAAAAAATGGCCGCTACGGCGACCGCGCTCGCCGGCGACACCATGGCGCCGGCTCGTGTGGGGCCGCCTTCGGAAACCGCGCCAGCGCAAGACCCGCTCGGCGGCGGAACGCCCCGCGCAGCTTCTAAAGCCGACCCGGCGACCGCCGAGCGCTCGGGCCCGGGCGGACCGGTCGAAACAGCCGCCTTGCCCGACGACACTCCGCGTCCCGCCGCCGCCAACCAGCAACCGTACGTCGAAGTGGTCGATCGGTTTATCGAGGCCGATCTTGGCCGGCTCACGCGCCCGCAGGCCGACCTGGCAAAGCACGACTTTGACCGGCTCACCCCGGCGGCCATACCGTCGCTGGTGTATGGACTGAATAAATCGGCCAAGATTCACGCCAGTTGCCCGGTTGCCGTGCTGACATTCAAGCTCGATATGGCGTTGAGAAAAAACCGCGATCCTGAGCTGCTTCAATATGCGCTGGACAACTTGGGCGAAGGCGTGCCCGATACGGCGCCGCATGCGGAGCGCTTACGCACGTTGCTCGATCAATGGCGGCGGTCCGACGCCACGGGCAGCCTGGCGCCGGACGCTGCGAAGGCCAGCCTTAAGCCAGGGCGCCGCCGCACACGGTAATCCCCGCCCATTTGGCCCGCTCGGTTGAATGATGAAATCTCCGGACGCGGCGCGATTCTGATCGGTTGGGAGATTCAAGATAGGTCGTCGTGTGCTCAGGGCCGTAGGGTGGGCCGAGCGCAGC
>JAICLL010000064.1 GCA_025927475.1 Pirellulales bacterium | reverse complement strand
TGCGGGCCGCGCGCCTAAGTGACGACGACCGACTCCAGAATTGGATACAGACTCGCCCAATCTCTCCTTTTTCACCAAGGTGCCAAGAGGTTAGCTACCGGCTTGCCGCCTAAAAGCTTACAGACGTGTTCCTACGCCCAGGCGAAATCAAGGATCCCGACGTTCCACTCATATCCTGGTTCTGGGCCGCCACCTTGGCGCACTCCGACCTTGATTTGCTTCTTGCCCACCGTTGGCTCCTTTGGTGACCGCGGTCCCTCGTGGCAAAGCTGTTCATCTCAGTGCGCCCCCCCAAGTGAACGCCGCCTAAAGCAGTTGCTCTAGCCGCAGCTTCATATATTATACAACAGGCATCGGCCGGTCAACTGCCTCACATTGAATATTATACAACACTTCGCTGCCGATGCACCTGGCCACCATTCTTCTCAAGTAATGCGCCTGAATGAAGTTGCGACGCATTATCCATCGCGCCATACTCTCCGGTCACGGAGCACCGGGGACTACTCTGCACGAACTCCGCCGAGACCACCGCGCGGCCCGCCGAGGAACGATACCGGGCCGAGGGAATGCCGGAGCGATTGCCGCCGGCGGGCTTCACGCCGCGAATCAGCCAGTCGCGCGAAGCACGTAAATGCGCGATCATCGCGGGATGGCTGGTGGTGATCGTGGCACGGCGGTTGACTGCCGAAATGAGCTCGCCGCACGCTCGCAGCAGCGCGGCGCCGATGCCTACGCCCTGATAATCGGGCAGCACCACCAGCCGCGCGATGCGCCACACGCCGCGACGCCCGAACATCGGCAGCCAGGCCGCAAACGCCGCCGGGCGACCGTCGATCAAGCCCATCACGCACGTCGCTCCGCAGGGCAAATCGGCGCTCAGATAATGATGTCTCGCAAACAAGAGCCACGCTTCACGCCGGCAACGAAACAATCGCAATCGGATCGGCGGACGCCGAAGACGCCCTCGCGTAAGTTGCCCGGTGCCCATGTCGAGCACCCAGTCGGGTTCGAGCCAGGCCAGCACGTCGTTGTGGCAGGTGACGGCCACCAGGCGGCGACGGAGTTGGCCCCGCCGAATGGCCTTGCTCACGGCGGCCGAGGCCATCTGCGCCACCGTGCGATCGACCACGCTGGTGAACTCATCGCACACGATGATTCGCCGCGGGACGGGCGGATGCTCGGCGACACACCAACCCGAAGCGTTAGCGAGGCCGTCGCGTGCTTCGTCCTCGCTGACGCTTCGGGTTAGTGTTGCGCTGACGCGTCGGGTTGGCATCAACAGCGCCCGGGCCAGATCGCAGCGGAACCGCTCGCCGGTCGAGAGCGTGCGATACGGCCGCAACCATGCCGGCGGGCTCGAAAAACCGACCGCCGTCAACGCGCGCGTGACTTCCTTGATCGGTCGAGATCCAAAACAATCGATCACCGCCCGATCGCCCGGCCAGCGATGCGGCCTGGCCAGGCATCCGGCGAAAGCGGCCCGTGCGATCGTCGTCTTGCCGCTGCCCGACGGGCCGACGATGGCGCCAATCTGCCACGGTTCGTCGATTCCCGGCAGCTCGACCGAAAACTGCTGGCGCGAGCGCGCCGCCGCCGGCAACCCGAACATGCCGCGCACCTGTTCGACGCGAAAGCTCTCTCGCGTCGGGCACTCCACTATAACGTTAACACTCGGCATCGTAGACCTTGGGCTTTGAGTTGTTCGTACACGCGTCGCTGCTGCCGTTCGTCGGCGCACTGGACGAGCACGTGGTAGGCGTCGGTGGCGACTGGCTGGCGCCGGGCGGCAGGGCGTTTTGACTTCTTTTGGGTTTGCACGTGCTAACCGGACGCGGAGAGGGGGAGACGCGGAGACACGGAGACACGGAGAGGGGAGCAAGGGAGATTCCAGGAGTTCCGTTTCTCCGCGTCTCCCCCGCTCCGCGTCCCCGCGTCCGATACAGTTACGCCCGACGTCACAGTCCCGCCAGCCGCTCATCGTGCTCATCGAGCCGTCGCTCATGTTCTTCGAGCTGTTGGGCGTGCAACAAAAGCACACGCGCCATGTGACGCAGCGACAGCGTGTAGCTGGCAATGCGCGCCAGCTTGCTGTTGACGCTCCACATCCACGGCCCGACCACCGAGCCGATGGCCACGATCACGCCGATAGCAATGCCCCAGTCTTCGCTTTTCATGAGGATTCAGGGTTGAGGGTGCAGGATTCAGGAAGGGATCGGGGGTCGGCATTCAGGGGTCAGGGAAGGAAAGAGGTCGGAGGCCAGAGGCCAGAGGTCAGGGAACTCCGATCACGTTTTTCGGTCGGCGCCAAACGCTTGGAGCTACGAGAGGTCTTCCCTGGCCTCTGGCCTCCGAATACTGGCCCCTTCTTCGTTCCCTGACCCCCGACCCCCGAATCCTGACCCCCTTCGATCAAGCCGCGCGCGCCGGTGCTGCCGCCGGCGTCGCGATTGCCGCCGGGCTGGCAAACACGCCCACGCCCGCCGCCTCGCGCACGACGGAATCCAGAAACGCTTGCCGCGTTTTCACGTCCTGCAACTCGGCCTTCACCAGCCCGTCGAGCAACTGGGCCAACTCGGCGCGCCGCTTGACGGTATCCTTCATCACGTTGACGGCGTGGCGGAAGTCGTTGCGCAATTGCACGAAATCCAAAAACGCCAGGTCGTTCAAAATCGGCGGCAAAAGCTGAAAGCCGTGCTTGGCCAACTCGTTCGACAAGTCATTGGCCTCGCGTTGCAGTTCCTTCAAATGGCGATCGTCGCGGTACAGCAGCTTGCCGACCGCCACGCCGGCGATCGCCCAGCCGATCAGGGCGAACAAGCCGACCGGCGTGATTTCGAACAGTTGGAAAGCGAAGAGAGCGTGCATGGGGGGTTCCTTTCGTTGGAGGTTAATTGGTTGTGAATACTTCTTGGTGTTTGAAGGGAAAGGGGTCGGAGGCCAGAGGCCGGAGGTCAGGGAGCTCGGGTCACGTTTTTTGGTCGGCGCAAAACTCTTGGAGCTATGAGCGCCTTCCCTGGCCTCTGGCCTCCGAATCCTGGCCCCTTTCTTCGTTCCCTGACCCCCGACCCCCGAATCCCGCCCCCTTTGAACGCCCGCAATGCCATTACTTCCTATTACTTCTCGCGGCGACAACAAACCCCGCGGCCAGCGACGCCATGAACACCGCGATCGTCGCCGGCACCGTGTCGTCGCGGCCCGCGGGCGGCGTGTCGTCGTTCGGGCCGATGATGTCGGGTATCAGCGGCTTATCGTTGGGCACGTCATCCGGCAGCGGTTCCGGCTCAGGTTCTGGCTGCGGCGTCGGCCGTGGTCGCGGGCAGTGCGGGCAATGTGCCCGAATGCACTCGACAATGCCTCGGATCAACGGCCACGGCGCCCGCGGAATCGCCGCGCCGCTGGCCTTAAAGATGACCTTGCCCGATGCGTCTTGGAGCACGACCACCGGCAACCCCGCCGAGGTTAGGTTGGCATACCGCGGCCAGACAGCGCTGGTGCGGTTATAGTGGTGAAACAGCGTCTGGCTGCGCAGCCGGCTCAACTGCGGATCGCTGACAAACCAATCGAGAATCTCGCGTTCTTGCGGCGTGAGCCGCACGTTGGTAAACACGCTGGTATGCCAGGCTCGGGCATCTTCCGGCAGGTCGATGACCTGCTCCGCGAGTCGTTCCTCGGCCTGCGCTCTCGGTGGCAGCACCGTGCCCGCCACGCAGGCGAGCAAGAGGGCGATGGGGCGGAATCGGTCTTTCATGCGTTCTCCTTTCAAGTGGTTGGTGGTTGGTGATTAGTGGCTCGTGCGACGAGACGTGGAGAGGGGGAGACACGGAGACGCGGAGAAAGAATTGCTTTCCGTGTCCGCGAGCCCCCGCGTCTCCTTGCCGCCGCGTCTCCCCCTCTCCGTATCTCCGCGTCGCCAGCTACCCCTCATCGCTTGGCAACTGGCGGCGCGGGCGCATACACGACCGTCGTGGCCCAGCCGCCGTACGCTCGCCAGCGTTGTTCAAACTCGCGGCGCGGCAGCGTGATGTAGCGCTCGACGCGGTTGTTGTCCAACAACACGGCGTGCGTCGGCGTCAGGTCGACCAGGTTGACAAAGTGCATCGGGTAGAACGTGATGCCCGCCCCGCGCCGCGTGCGAATGGCCCATTCCAAGAACCGCACATCGCCGCGAGTGGTGCAGGCATAGCGCAAGGCGTGGGCATCGAGCTTGGCGTGCAGGCTGTCGGCGCTTTGCCCGCCGCTGTAAAGCCGGCGAAACCGCTCGGCCAATTCATCGAGTCCTTGCCAGCGCAAGAGCGAAATGGTCGAGGCGATCACGCACGAGCCGCCGGCATAATTGCGGCACCGCGCGGCGGGCGGCAGGTTCATCACCGGGTGTTCGCCGCCCATGCCCAATGCGGAGCGCAGAGTGTGGTCTTGGGCGGGACATCGTCCGTCCGGGCAATCGCGCCGCGTCGGTCGATCGTCTCGCACCCGGCAACCAGCGAAGAGGCACAGCGAGAGAAACGCGAGTCGGGTGGTTCTTAAGCTAAGCATGGTGCTCCTTGAAACGTCGGTGGCTGGTGGCTGGTTGGTGGTGGTTGGTGACTGGTCGGTGGTGCGACCAGACACGGAGAGGGGGAGGCACGGAGACGCGGAGAAAGGATTGTTCTCCGTGTCCCCGTGTCCCCGTGTCTCCGCGTCTCCGTGTTCCCTGTCCCCTTCACTTCAGTCGCACGCTCTCTCCTCCCGGTCTTCCGAGCGCCTGATACGTTCCCCACCATTGAAGGTCGCGGGCCATTCGGGCGGGCGAGTAGGCCGCGGGATTCAAATCGCGATCGACCACGCCCGCGTCCTTCAGCGCGCCCATCGCGTAAGCGCTGCAAAACAACTTGTCGAGGCTGGGATAAATCCAGCGGGCCAGCCGCAACAACCGCGTGCCGCAGATGGCCGCGCCTTCGTAGTCGTAGCCGTCGCCCAGCTTGCCGACCAAAAAGTCGCTCAACCGCCGGTCATCGGCCGCTGATAGGCGATGCCGTGCATCGAGCCTCAATCGCCACACGCTTCCCTGGTACGAAGCGATGCGCACGCGCGGCTCGTGGGCCTGCGGCCCGCGCACCGCGCGGCGCTGAATGGCGCAGGCCAGGTCGCACAGCGTGGTGCTCTCGAACAGCAGCATCCGCCCGCGATACGCCGCGCAAATGCCCACATGGCTGAACCACTGCCCGACGAGCAACTGCGCCGGCGAGCACGTGGCCAGGGCGATGGCTCGGCTTTCCCAGTTGCCGCCTGCGAACAGCAGCAGATCGCCGGGGTAGAAGAAGGTGGCGCGGAGTGGGGCGTGTTTGGTGATGGGGCTTGAAGGCATGGTTGATGGCATTGGCTAGTGCAGTGATGACACGGAGACGCGGAGAGGGGGAGACGCGGAGACTCGGGGAAAAACCGAACGATCTACTCCGCGTCTCCGTGTCTCCCCCTCTCCGCGTCTTTCTCCCTCTCCCCGCAGCATCCCGCGCAACTGGCTTGGTGGGTTTTCCGCGGAGATTGTCGCCTTTCGCTCCGCGAAAGTAGCGGCTTTCGGTTTCTCTAAGGCACGCGATGAGCAAGCTCACAACGGTGGCTGGGGCAGAGCCTTGGCGATGCCCCGGCGGAGCGCGCGCGGGGTTCAAAACAGTTCGCACTCCGCACTTCGCGCCTCTCCCCGCAGCATCCTGCGCAACTGGCTTGGTGGGTTTTCCTCGGGAATTGTGGCCCTCGCTCTTAGCCGCAACGCGGCGTGATTCGATAGCCCAGGGCGCAGCCCTGGGTTTGCAGCGCAATGAATTGTGGTAAGCCCCAACGGGGCGCCATTCCACAGAGTCCGCCGACGTAATTCACGCTGGTCGCGCCCCGTTGGGGCTTCCAACGGTAATATTTTGCCGACCACCCAGGGCTGCGACCTGGGCTATCGAATGACGCACCTTCGGTGCTGGGAAACGACACATTCACGCGCGACGCAGGAAGGCAATTCGACCGCGGCGCGGTACGATGACTCACGGAGTTGGCTATGATTGCACACGATCGTTGGTTGAGAACCGCCGCGCTGCTGGTGGTGGTGGCCATGCCTACGGCTCTCGGCGCCTGTTGCCTCGCGGAAGGCGATTGGTACAGGTGGCTCGCCGTCTACCTGTTTCAGGGGCCGCTGGTGTTGATCGCGCTTTGGTCTGCGCTGTCGAACACACCGGTTTACATTCGCTGGCCGTGTGGTTACCTGGTCCTCTGGGCGGCGTGCCCGCTGTTGGCGCCGGCCTTCGCGGTGCATGCCTATTTCTGGGTCTTGTCGATGGACTGGGAGGCGCCGCACATTTTGTTGACGTTCACCTTGCTTTGCGTGCTACGCGAACTGGGCCTGCGCGTTCAACGCCCAACGGACGTATCATCGGGCACGACCGGCGACGAACGCTGGCGTTTCACGCTTCGGAGGCTGTTCGCCTGGATTACCGCCGCGGCGGTGCTCTCGTTGGTATGGACCAGGGCGTTCGCCATGGTCCGAGGCGAAGCCGCCGTGGTTGGCGAAATTAACTTTCCGACGCTCGTCGTCCCTTGGCGAGTCGTGGCCGGAGGGACGATCAGCGGATTTTCGCTGACGTCGCTCGATCTGATGGCCGTTTGGGCGGTGTTGCAACCCGGCCGCGTGCGTTGGCGGATCGCGCTGCTGGCACTCGTCGTAGTCCTGTCGCAAACGCTCGTTTGGCAATACGCCGTGCGCGCGCCGCTGGGCCTCTCGCTGCGCTTGGACGCTTTGCATGCCGACGCCAACCGAATGCACATGTACGCCCAATGCTGTCTCTGCCCCATCCTGCTTGCGCTCTTCCTCGTCCGTTGGGGCGGATACCGCTGGACAGCTTCTCGATCGCTCTCCCCGCAGCATCCCAGATAACTGGCTTGGTGAGTTTTCGGGGGGAATTGTGGCCTTTCGCTCTCAGCGAAACACCGCATTGCGGCTGCAGCGACTTCCGTGTGCCACCCGCTTTAGCTGGTGGCAAACAGTCAGGCAAGCCATCGTTGGAGCACCGCTGACTCCGCCTCCCCGTAGCATCGCGCGCCACTGGCTTGGTGGGTTTTCGGCGGTAAAAGTCGCCTTTCGCTCCGCGAAAGAAGCGCCCTCCGCTGCACCGAAAGCTGGCGCAGGACGGGCTCGCTCCCGGTGGTTGGGGGCAGAGCGTATCGATGCCCCGGCTGTGGAAGTACCGAGCCGTTTTCAACGCTGGGTACGCTTTCTCTTCCCTGTTCGATCGGCTACCGTTTTGCAACGATTGCAGGCGGATGTTTATCGCCGCTCAACCCGCGCCGCCCCGACGCGAATCGTCGGGCGGCGAGACTCAAAGCGTTTGCCTGCCCGATACGAGGCGAGCCGGTCGTTTAGTTCTTGCAGCCGCGATTGCTCGAACTCGGCGGACGAACCTCCCGCGTATTCAGCCTCATGCTCCGGCGGGGGCAGTTCGATCGCCTTCGCTTGCCACTGGGCCGCTTGTTGGAAAGCGCCGCACTCTGCATAAGCCGAGGCCAGCACGGTCAAGGCTTCGCGCGATTTCCACTCGCCCAGTTCGCAGCCTTTTTGAGCCGCTTCGACGGCCCGGCGGCCGTCGCGGATGCGGTCGTCGCGCGACTCGGCCCAGATTTTCGCCAGTGCCAAGTGCGCGTCGGCCTGGTCGGCGGGCGAACGCTTTTCGTCGATCGTGTGCGTGTAGGCGTCGACGGCCTCCGCATCGCGCCCGTGCCTTTCGAAAAACAACCCGAGCAGCTTCCAGACCACCGCCGGGTTTTCGCGCTCAAACTCGATTGCCTTGCGAAAATCGGCCAGTGCGGCCGGGAAATCGCCACGCGCTTCATGGCAACTGGCGCGGATCATGTAAAAGCCGGCCACTTTCGGAGCCAAGCGAATCGCCGCGTCGTATTCGGCCAGGGCGCCGGCCAGATCGCCTTTCGATTCCTGATCGGAAGCGCGCTTGAGATGCTCGAACGCCTCGCTTGAGACGCCCGCGACCACGCCCCCCGTGCGGACCTCGTAAAGTCGCTTTCGCTGCCGATAGCAATCGAGCCGCACTTCAAACATGTCGGTGCTCGATACGAGCGGCGGCTCGTACTTCTCGTCGCCAAACGCGGTGGCGAGTGCCTCGGGCGGCAATTCCCGGGCGGCCTCCTGCCACCGGATTGCTTCGGCAAAGTCGCCGCACTCGGCGTGCGCGGCCCCCAGGGCCGAAAGCGCCTGGGGCAACTTCCAGTAGGTCAATTCGCAGGCTTTCTTGCCCGCTTCCAACGCACGGTCGCCATCGCGAAGGTCCGCACCGGCGCGTTCAGACCAGATCTCGGCCAGCGCTGCGTAACTCAATGCGCGCTCCATCCGCGATGCGCCTTCGTTCTCTAGGATTTGCGAATACATCTTGATGGCTTCGGCATAATCGCCTTTCTGCTCCGCGGCTTGGGCCAGTATCATCAAGAACGCGCCCGCCCCATTAGGGTCTAGCTCCCTGGATTTTTGCAGGTCCGATTGGGCCCCCGCTTTATCCCCTTGCAATTGCCGAATCGACGCCCGCAAGGCGTAGAGATAGCCGTAGTCGGGCGACAATCGCAGTGCCGCGTCGCAATCGTCCAGCGCGCGTTTCAAATCGCTGGCGAGAGTCACGCGGGCGATTCGCTGAACATAATCGGAAACCGCGGCCTCGACCGTCACGACATCCTCAGTTCGGATCCAGCCCCTTCCGACCCACAGCCAGTCGCGCTGCACGCGCTCGACGGCAAGCACCGTTTCGCCCAGGGGCTCGCCGATCGGACGGCCACCGATTTGCAGCCTCATGTCGCGAGAGCGAGCAATCACCCGGCTGCCGATCTTGCTGCCAAATCTCTGATTGGCACGAGCCGGTTGACCCGACCGATAGAGAGCGAGGCGGCGCCGCATCTCTGTGAGAACGCCGTCGGCGATCGCTTCGTTTGGCATGGCGACCGACGGATCCGTTGAGGTCGCCAGCGCCAGGGCTTTTTGCTGGAAGTCGGCGGCGGCGGCGAAATCGCCACATTCGGCATAGGCGGCGGCCAATCCCGCCACCGCCCACAGCGACCGCCCGTCGCTCAGCTCGCAAGCTTTTTTGGCCGCCGCAAAGGCTTTTTGCCCATCGCGGATTTTTTCGTCGGGATACGTCGCCAAAATCCAGGCGAGCTGACTGTAGATGGCCGCTTGCTCCCTGGGCTTGGCGCCGGGCAAGGCACGTTCCAATGCAACGACCGCCTGGGGGTCGCCGGCTTCAAGTGCGTTGACTTGGGCCAAGATGCCGTAGGCATTGAAGGAAGGATTCGGGGCGAGCCGCACCGCTTCCGCGATATCTTGTTTCGCGCGCGCGAAGTTGCCCAGCGCGGCATGGGCCATGGCGCGGTACAGCAGCGGCTGAGTTTCGCGCGGCAGCAACCGCACAGCGGCATCGCAATCGGCCAGGGCCTCGCGATAGTCGGCGGCGGCGAAGAATATCCGCGCTCGCTGGAAATACCGCCTGCCGTTGTTCGGCATCAGCTCGATTGCTCGTGTCAGGTCGGCGATTGAGCCGGTGATATCGTTCAAGAATGACCGTGCCGACGCGCGGCACTGGAAGGCGTCTTCGTTCTTTGGATCGAGCTCGATGGCCTTCGTCGCGTCTTTGAGCATCGCCGCGTATTGGCCGCGCACATCATCGAGCCGTGCCCGCTCGCAATAGTTGCCCGCCTCTTTGGGGGCAATGCGGATGGCTTCCTCAATATCGCTGGCCGCCAGCGCAAGGTTTCCGCTACGGCGATGAGCCGCGGATCGGAAACGCCAGGCCGCGTCGCATTTGGGATCAAGACGGATCGCTTCGTTGTACTCAGCAATCGCCTTATCGAATTGTCCCTGCAGCGCCCAGGAGTCGCCGCGATTGACCCGCACGTGTACGAATTTGGGATCGAGCCGGACGGCTTCATCAAAATCCTCGAGCGCCTGGTCGTAGCGGTGTTCGAGCGCATGGATCCAGCCGCGGTTGGCGTAGGCGAGCGGATTGCGCGGATCGAGCGCGATCGCCTGGCTCAGGTCGGCTAATGCTGCGGCGCGATTCCCGATCCGCTGGTATGCGACGCCCCGGTTTGAATAGCCCTCAGCGTCACGCGGATTCATCTGTAAGGCGCGATTCAGGTCGTCCATCGCGCCGCGATAATCGCGCAAATCGGCGCGAATCGCGCCGCGAATGCCCAGCAGAACCGCCGAGGACGGTCCCATCGTCATCGCCTGTTGCACGTCGTTCAGTGCCAGCGTCATTTCGCGTTTTTTGGCGAAGACAAACGCGCGGTCGGCATAAGCCCTTTGCGAGCGCGGCGCGATCTTCATGGCGGCCGTGCAGTCTGCCAGCGCGCCGTCCAAATCGCCCTGCTCACAACGAGCAATGCCGCGTCCCAGATACGCAAACGCCGTTGGCAATTTTTTCAACTCGTTGTCGAACCAGGCCGCGGCTCTGTCAAGCCGCACCACATCGCCTTGCCGCAGCCACCCCTCGCCCACCCACAGCCATTCTCCCTGCGCCTGTTCGACGGTGAAAACCGTGCGCAGCGGATCGCCCGTCGGCTGTTTGCCAATCTGCGGCCTGACCTCGGCCCGCTTGATGATGACGCGGCGTCCGATCCAAGATTGGTCGTCTGCCCCGCGGGCGAGCTGCGCCACGGCCAACACCATCATCAACGCCGCCACGCCTGAAAACGACCGCCGCATCGCTCGTGTCCTCCGCTGGATTATCGAGAACCGATACCGCCAGTTACAATGGAACAGCGCCCGCCGCAAGCACGGCTTACGCTACCCAAAACACCGGCGCTCCGCTTTTCGGGCCGGAGAGTACCGCACACGCGGGGGGTGGGACAATGGCAATCGCGGTTTGACAGAAAGGTGAGGGACAGAAAAACACGGAAGCCGAGACCCGGGGTGAGGGCCGCTTCAATTTTTTGTCCCCCATCTTTCTGTCAGCCATTGGCGTGACGAATGTCGAAAAACCAATGCGAACGCGGCTTCCCGTCGCCCACCGACGTCTCTCGCTATCCAGCCGGCGGCAAAAACAAAACATGATATGCGCTCTAACATCCCCTAGGAGTCCATCATGAAGTGCCCGTTCCCCGGCATGGATCCGTACCTCGAAGGCGACCTGTGGACCACGTTCCACATTCAGTTGGCGGTGGAAATCGCCCGGCAGTTGACCCCGCTTTTGTTGCCGCGATACCTGGCTTTTGCCAATCAGCGTCAAGTGACCGACACGCCCGAGGAGGTCGCAATCGAAGCGACCGACGTCTACCCCGACGCGGGAGTGGTTGAGGCGAGACAGGCGCCATCGCGGATCGCGGGCGCGGCCTTGGCCGAAGCGCCGATCAAGTTGACGACCGTTATGCCGTCGCTGGTTCCCCATTCGTGGGTGGAGATACGAGATCGAGCGGGGCGGACCTTGGTGACGCTGATCGAGATCCTGTCTCCGACCAATAAGCGGGGAGACGGTCGCCAGGAATACCTGCGCAAACGCAACAAGGTGCTGCTCAGCAGCGCCCACCTGATGGAGATCGACTTGCTGCGCAAAGGGAAGCGCGTGCCCATGACCAAGCCGATGCCAACCGGCGACTACTTTGTGTTCTTGACGCGGACCAACAAGCGGCCGGAGAGCGACGTGTGGCCGATTGCGCTTTCGGATCCGTTGCCCGTCGTGCGCGTGCCGCTGCGCGAACCCGACGCCGATGTGCCGCTGGACTTGCAACGGGCATTTTCGACAATTTACGAAGCATCGCCCTACGGGGTGGCCGTCGGTTATTCGCAACCACCGGATGTGCCGCTTACAAAGGCCGCGGCCGCCTGGGCGGCAGAACGAGTGAAGGCCGGGAAAAACATTGAGCAAGCCTGACATCAACCCTGCCCTCTCTCCCGTAGCATTGCGCTCCACTGGCTTGGTGGGTTTTCGGCGGTAAAAGTCGCCTTTCGCTCGGCGAAAGAAGCGCTCTTCGCTTCACCGAAAGCTGGCGCAGGACGGGCTTGCACTCGGTGGTCGGGGGCAGAGCATGTCGATGCCCCATCTGTGGAGAAGAGTCGGCCAACTATTGTTTCTCTTCTCTGTTCAATCGGCTACCGTTTGCAACGATTGCAGCGGATGCGGACGACAGCGATGGCAAAAAGGCGCAAGCGACGGAAAGCCGTTTGCCGTGCCTCGCCTGCGCTTTTTGCTGTTGCGCTTTCGACCCCATCGAGCTCGTCTCGATGGTGAAGAAGATGGCACGCTAGCCCGGAAAAAGCCGCGTCACCACGACCCCATCCAGCTTGTCTGGATGGTGAAGCAGATTTCGGGCTTAGAGCAATTCCAGCGGCGCATCTTATTCACCATCCAGGCAAGCGGGATGGGGTCTGTCCCTGCTTTTTCAGGGCTTTGGGCTAGCTCACCGTCTCGTTCACCGATCCGGGCAAGCCGGATGGGGTCGGACGCGCAACATCAAAACGCGGGCTTCGGGCTACTGTAGCGTGGACCGGTGCGCATGGAGCGTCCGCTGGTGGACGCCGGCGAGGAATTTGGCAAAATAGCAAATCGTTGTTCAAACCAGTGCAGGAGGCCAGGCCAGCATGGCGACCAACGCGATTGACGAGGAACGCGAACTGCTCGAAACCTTGGCGAAGGTCGAGGCGCTGTTCGCCGATACGGGCTTCGCGGGCGAACGCACCGCCGCCGCCAGCGCCATGGAGCGCATTCGCCAGCGGCTCCGCCGCCTGCAAGAGACCGATCAGCCCGTCGAGATGCGTTTTTCGTTGGGCAGTCCCTGGTCGAAGAAACTGTTTCTGGCCCTGTTGCGGCGATACGAGATTTCGCCCTATCGCTATTCCGGGCAGCGCTACACCACGGTCATGGCGCGGGTGCCCCGGCGCTTCGTCGACGAAACGCTCTGGCCCGAATTCCAGCAGATCAACTCCGATCTCAATCGTTATTTGAACGTCATCACCGACCGGGTGATCAAGGGCGCCATTTTCGCCGACGACACCGACGCCGAGACGCGCGCCGCGCCGGCCGGATTGCCGGAAGGGCCGTTCACCTTGGAGGGTTAGGAGAGGCCACCGGCACTCGTCGGCGCCGGTCGGAACGACGGCGTCCCGCTACTCCGGACAAACGTCGCACACCGAGCACAATCAAGCCGACCGTGCCTGCGATGACGAATTCCATGGCCAGCAGAAAGAGAACGTAATACGGGCATTTTAGCCCGGCCTGAAGTGAAACAAACAGCGCGGCGATGGAGAGGGCGCCGACTGCAAGCAGCCACGGCGCAAGCTTCTGGTCGGATATAACTGATAAAGCCACGAGAACGGAGAACAACCATAAGAAGCTGACCGCTCCAAAACCCAGGAGGCCCTCCCTCCGATTCTGCGTCTGGCCGTGCCTCAGAAAAGCCGGCCCTGCGGGTCGCTGAGATCTCTCGTTGCTTTCAGGTCATCTTCGGAAACGATACCTTCATCCAATCCCTTCATCAAGGCGAATGGCTGCAGCAAGGGGTCGGTAAACCTGAAGCGGGGCCGATTGGAAAAGTCTGCCCGTTTTAGCGCGGGTCCCCGCTCTTCCTCGCAAAAGGCGTGCAAATGCCTCGCGAACGCCTCAATGCCGTATTGCCTCTTCAGGATCCGTTCAAGCGGCTCGCGCACATCCGATGGGGAAAAGTAGCCATATTCATCCGCCTCCGCCATCGAGCAGGCCAAGATGACCTGTTTGTAAAGCGCGTTTTTCTTGGTGCTGATCGTCGCTTTTTGGTAGGCGGTCCGAATGCTCACTTGCACCTTTTGGATCGCGGTTTTAATGGCCGGCTGGATGTCGGCTTGTTTGATCGTCTTACTTCTTCCGGCGACAGCGCGCCGGCCGGCGTGAAGTCCAAGAAGATGAGCATAATGCGGAAGCCCCTTTGCAATCCGGGAAATCTCATGAAGAGCGCCCGCTTCGATCTTCAGCTTAACCTGATTTAGACAATTCACCACGATTGACTCGACTTCATCGCGCGACATTCGCGGCATTCGGACTTGCGCAATGCAACGACTGACCGAACGGTGATCGGCAATAAGGCCATCAATATCTTCTGCAACGCCGATCAACATGATGGTCGCCGGCACATTTCTGTCGGAAAAGTACTTGATCGCATCCGCGATTCGTTGCCTGGTTTCGACGTTTTCAAGCTGGTCGAACTCGTCGATGATCACGACAACTTCCATCGTCTCTGCCAACTCGACGACTAACCGCCTTGCAAGTTCAGGCGGAAAATCAACGCGCGAGCCATTGTCGAAATCCGATGCGAGCTTCTGCACCCATCGTGGGAGAGCGATGTCTTTTCGCTCGGCACGAAACTCGATGTCGTCAAGGACTGCGGTCCATATCGCGTCGTAGCTATTGGCCGACGAACAGTTGATGTGTGGCGTCATCACCAGCCCACCTGGGGAGTGAAGTCGATACATGATGATGTTGGCGAGCGATGTCTTGCCAACGCCTCTCTCACCAAATAGAACAACATGCTGGCCAGCTTGGTTAATTGCATCCACGACATCCCGAACTTCATTTTGCCGCCCGGCAAAGAGATCTTCTCGGTTGATTGGCATCGTGGGCCTAAAAATTTGTCCGAGACGGAACGAAAGCTCGTCCCTCTCGCTCTGAGACATCGCCATTTTTGCACCTTCGGCTGACCTTCGGCATCAGATTGTGTATTATTGTGTAGTGTCGTGTAGATGTCTAGGACCCGCTCCGCGAACCGTCGGAGGCCGTCCCTCGAATCAAGGGATCCGCGGACGGCTACAAGGCTCCTTGTTTACAACTTCGTGCCCCGCACTTGCGCCGCCAATCGCATCTCGCGCTTCACGGCCCAGACGGTCGTGTGGCTGCGGTAGCCTAACCGCCGCGAAATCTCGCGCTCCGAAAGTCCTTGGGCCAGCAGGTCGCAGATGATCTGCTTGCGGGTGGGCGGTAGGCGGCGGCGACTGCGATGACGACGACGCACCAGCCAGGCCGTCAACGGCGCTTGACGATGCCCGACGGTTGAGAAACGCGACATGCCGAGCGACAAGCCGACCGAGGCCAAGGCCGCTTGAGCGCGGGCCACCAGCTCGTCGCCGCGGCGCGGATCGAGCTGCTTCAAGCGCTCGGGCGTCCACGGCGCCAGCTCGTGCGCGTAGACGATGCCGACGCGCTCCAGTCGCCGGCAGAATCGCAGCGGCAGGTCGAGATCGACCAGGCTGCGGGCGAGCGGCGAGCAATCGACCATCGGCGGCCAGCGGCCCGTGCGATCGAGCCGATGCAAGCGCCGCGAAAGTTCGCGCACGACGTTCGCTTCGTGGTAGCGGCGATGCAGTTCGATGCGGCGAAGCAGGATTTCGCGGGGAGACGGAATCATGGCATGTTGGCTTCGATGGGTGGAAAGGGTTGCGCAGAGATTTCAGGATTTGATGGAAGGGGTCGGAGGTCAGAGGTCGGAGGTCAGGGCGGAAAGAGGTCGGAGGCCAGAGGCCGGAGGTCAGGGGGCCCGGCTCACTTTCTCGGTCGGCGCAAAACGCTCGGAGCTGTGAACGTCTTCCCTGGCCTCTGGCCTCCAACCTCTAAACCCTTTCTTCGTCCCTGACCTCCGGCCTCTGGCCTCCGACCCCTTCAAGCTGCATTCACGACGTTCTGCCGGGCACACGCAAAGTACTCCGCCGACCGATCGCAGCCGATAAACCGCCGGCCCAGTTCCAGACACGCCAACGCCGTCGTGCCGCGGCCCATGAAGGGGTCGAGCACAACGCCGCCGGGTGGGCAACTGGCTGCGATCAAGCGACGGGGGATTTCAATCGGAAACGGACAAGGATGCTCCAAGCAGCCGCGCTCGGGCGCAATCTGCCAAACCGAAAGCAGCGTGTTGCAACTGTCGTCCCACCAGTGCGGGCGGCCAAAGCCAATCAGATATTCATGACTCGGCGCGAACCGGGCGCAGTTCATCGCCAGGCTGCCGCGACGGTCCCAAATCACTTCGCTCCACACCGGTTCGGGCAGGAACCGCAACGGATGCAAGCCGCACCCCTCGCGGAAACGCAGCTTGTGATTCACCCACGCCAGGCCCTTGCTCACGCGCCGCAGCTCAGCCACGATCATCGCCAGCCAATGCTGATAAAGCGGCTCGGGCAACTGGTCGTCGTAGCCCTCGTCGGCCACTTTCGCCAGCCAACGGTCGCCGCCCGAGCGGCGGCGAAAGCCATACGCCCGAGTGTCTGCCGGCAGCGTGTTGTACGGCGGGCTGGTGACGACGATGTCGACGGCGCCGTCATCGAGCGAGGCCAGCAGTTCGCCGGCGTCGCAGCAGTGCAGTTGGATGCGGCCGTCGGGCGTTTGGAAATCGGGGAAACGCATGAGAGGGGTCGGGGACTAGGGGTGAGGGATGAGGGGAGAGGTCGGAGGTCGGAGGTCAGAGGCCAGGGTTTTTTGATTCGGCGCATGCGGTGTTCGTTCACGGATGCTCGGGATCAATCGGCTCGCCCAATGCCTTCGGCGGAGCACATGTCTTCCCTGGCCTCCGGCCTCTGACCTCCGACCCCTTTTCTTCACACGTCGCTGCGCATCAACACTCCGTGATACTGCTTCACGTGAATGCGGCTGAGCAGCACGGCCTTGTTCTCGGTGCGGGCGAGTCCCAGCGGATCCCAGGCGCGCACGTCGCACCCCGCGCACAGCCCGATCGGATCGCCGGAGAGCGACCAAAGCACGCGCCGGCAACAGCGGCATTGATGGCGGACCCAGGTGAGGCCTTCGTGGTCGGTGAGGGTGATATCGGCGGACATGGGAGCGGGAGCGGGGGTTAGGGGTTGGGGACTGGAGACTGGAGACTGGGGACTGGGGACTGGGGACTGGGGACTGGGGACTGGGGACTGGGGACTGGGGACTGGGGACTGGAGCTACGGTTAGGGACGCGGAGACGCGGAGACGCGGAGAGGGGGAGCAAGGGATCAAGAAGAATTTCCTATCCCCGTGTCTCCGTGTCTCCGCGTCTCCCCCTCTCCGCGTCTTCCCTGGCCTCCGACCCCTTCTCATCGCAGATAGGCCACAATCCGATTCGCGGGCAGAAAGGGCGCGGCGCGCTCGCCAGGACGATGCTCAAGCAAATACGCGTCGTCACGCGTGCCATTCCAAAAATCGCGCAAGATGCCCACCGCGCGAAAGCCCTGCGCGCGATAGAACACTTGCGCCGTTAGGTTGCGCTCGCCGAGCACGACGACCAATCGCCTGCCCGAGCAGTGTGTGCGCTCGATCAGCTCGCCGACCAGCCGGCTGCCGATGCCGCGACGGCGATGCGTTGGCGCCACGGCCAGGTTGAGCAGGTGCACGTATTTGCCGTCGAGCGCGCCGAGCAAATAGCCGCACAGCGACTGCCACCGGTCTGCCGCGAGCCCGAAGCAATACGGTCGGCGCAACGTGGCGTCGAAATCGGCCTCGCTCCAGGGCGCCGCGAAGCTCGCGCGTTCGATCGCCAGCACGCCTGGCAGATCGCGTCGTCGCAGCCAGCGGATTTCGAGAGGCGAGGGCATGGGGGTGGTTGGGGGTTGGTGGTTGGGGGCGGGACACGGAGACGCGGAGAGGGGGAGCTGGGGAGCTGGGGAGCTGGGGAGCAACGAGAACTTCTTATCTCCCCCTCTCCGTGTCTCCCCCTCTCCGTGTCTCGGTCCCTCCGCTCTCCCACTTCCCGCATCATCCCGCGCAACTGGCTTGGTGGGTTTTTGCGGCGGCAGGCGCTCAATCAGGCGGCTCCTTACATCGGTGAACCGCACCAAGCCAGCGGCGCGAGAGACTGCGGGGAGAGGGCGAATCGCGGGTTCGCTGCACCACGGAAAAAACTGATCCAGGCGAAAGTGGCACTCGCCGCGCTCGGCCCGCCCGGCGAGTTGCACTCAACTCCACTCACCACACACCACTCGTCACTCGCCACACCGCTCATGCCTCGCCGCTCATCACCTTCTCTCGCTCGACAACGTCAGATACTCATGAATGGCGCGCAAGGCGATGCCCAGACCCTGACGCACGCGATCGGTGTAAAGCGTGTGGCCGCCGATCGAGCGGCTGAATGCCTCGACGCGATCGACCAGCTTGCTTACCTCGCAGGCCAGCTTTTGGCACTCGCTGCGCAACAGCCGCTTGGTCGAGATCAGACTGATGGCTTCATCCTCCGGCGGCACGGCCAAGGCGGCAGCCGACGATGCAGCCTCCGGCGACCCGGCCGCGGGCGATTCCTCCGCGGCCTGCTCGCGAGCAGCTTGTCGCAAGGTGCGACTGCGGCCCGATCGTACTCGCTCGATGGCTTGGCGCTGCTTTGGCTTCGGCAGATCGGCTACCGCCGCCGCGTCGGAGACTGCAATCTGGCCCTCATCGACCGCGGCGATCAGTTTCTCGTCGCCTTCCTTCAAAACCTTGGCGGCTGTTGCGACCGAACGTGTCGAGACATTCAGCAAAGCGGCGGCCTCAGCGTTGGCGTGGACCTCCGGCTTGTGCAAATTTGCACAAGCCGTAAAATCCCGAAGAATTTTACAATCCTCCCCCGCTTCAGAGGGAGTATCGTGCAAGCGGCCAAATTGATGCGTAGCCGCGCGAGCCGCGGCCTCTTCTTCAAAAAGCTCGCGAGCTCGGGCGGCGACCATCGCCCGCTGGCTTTCGTTGAGATGACGGCGGTGCAAATTGCGCGAAATGACAAAGGCCAGGGGCGAGCCGAGGCCGTCCCATTCGACGAACCGCGGCTCGACTTCGGCCATTTCGCAGGCGCGCAGGCGGTTGCGGCCATCGAGCACCAGGCCGTCTGTGCAAACGATCGGTTCGCGGAGGCCGTTTTCGGCGATGTCGGCGGCCAGTTCGCCCAGCGGCACGCCGTGCATCAGCGGAAACAGCGTGGCCGCCGGGTGAATTCCTTCGATCGCCACGGGCCGCGGCATGGTTTCCCCGGTCGAAAGCGAGAACTCGGCGAGGGCCATGGGTTCGGCAATGGGGCTGGCGAATTGCATGGGAGGCTCCGGAAGGATTCAGGGGTGAGGGCTAAGTGGTCAGGGAAGGGGTCGGAGGTCGGAGGTCGGAGGTCGGAGGTCAGGGATCTTCTGGCGGGCGGGTTGGTCGGTTCCCCACGCTCACGTTCGCCGCGATGCTTTCTTCCCGAGCTTCCGGCCGCTGACTTGCGGCCCCTTTTCCTGTTCCGTAGTGTACGCATGTATAAATCTCTGTCAAGCAGAAATGTAAAAATTGATAATCATAACTTGGTTCTAGCGGCGCAAGTGGTTTGACAGATTGAGCTTTCTATGCGAAAAAATAACGGGGCCAGTAACCTTCTATTTGTCTTGAAAAGGAGTCCACATGGCGAAGGTCGATTGTTCACCCGACGACGTGGCCGCGATGCAACGCGACGTCGATGAAATTTCCGCCAATCTCAAGAAAACCCGCGCCGAAATGTTGGCTCAGGGGCCGCGCTCGGTGCCGATGGATATTTCGACGGCGGTCGGGCACATCGCCTGGTTGAAGCGCTGGAGCGAAAAGATCTCGCACGCCCCCAGCGACGCACGGCTGCGGCTCGACGCCGAGAAGACCCGCGAAAAGCTGGCCAGCAAGCTGAACAAGCGCCGCAAGGCGTAGGAAAGGGGCCGGGATTCAGGGGAAGTGGCTGGTGGCTAGTGGTTAGTGGCTGGTGGCTGGTGGTTAGGGTTAGTGTTTGGTGCTCAAGCCGTTAGCCACCAGTCACCCGTTGGCCGCTGAATCGTGAGTCCGAGTGAGCACGACCGAGACGCAGTCATGGATGTAGACACGAAGATTCTGCCAATCAAACGCCGCTGGACGCAATTTCGCCTGCGGACCCTTCTGATCCTGGTCGTCTTGCTGTGCCTCGGTTTAGGCGGCTGGCAGATTTATTGGACGCATTTCGCCAACTATGTGGTGGCCGATCCGGTTCATGTTGGAGAGCCGATTCACGTGCGCGGGCAATTTGTTGACTGGAACGGCAGGGCAACGGTTTATGTCGTGCAGGCCAGCCTGCCGAGCCGGCGAGCAAAGTTGGGGCGAATCATCCATCAGTCGGGCGGGGGCCGCGCCGAGAGATCCGGACGTTGGACATTTCGCTTTGAACTGGAAATGAGTCCGCTTCGCGCTCCCGGCGAGTATGAACTTGAACTGCGACCGATGGACCGGCCCTCGGTATTTGGCAAGCTATTCGTGTTGCCGCCAGACGAGGATACGAAATGAACTCTTGTGGCCACGGGATATGCGCCTGCAGGCGCCGGGGATCCCTGCGGCTCTGCCCCAGCCGCTAGCCACCAGCCACTCCCTCACAGCCACCTTCGCATCGACCAGGCCAGGCGGTCGCGCAGCCGCTGCCACCAGGGGCGGCCCACGCACTCGGCCAATGAGACGCGGCGGCTGTTGCGCAACTCATAACGCGAAATCCGGCGGACCACCGCGGCCATCGCCCGCGAATGGAACACCGCGAAAAACTCCAAGTTCAGCAGCATGCTGCGGGGATCGAGATTGCACGAACCGATCACCGTCCAGGCATCGTCGATCACCAGCACCTTGCTGTGCAGCATCTGGTCTTTGCGCTCGTAGATGTGAATGCCGTGCTTGAGCAACTTGTCATAGAAATGCCGCGTGGCCCATTCGACCACCGGCACGTCGCTTTTGCCGGGGATGATGACGCGCACCTTGACGCCGCGACGGGCCGCGCGCAACAGCTCGCGCAGCACGCGGCCCTGCGGAATGAAGTAGGCCATCGACAGCGTGATCGAGCGCCGCGCCCGCCGCAGCAAGGGCCCCAGCACGCGCGCCGGGCGGCGATGCTTGAATTGCGGTCGGCAATCGAAGAACCAGATGCGTTCGCCCGGCGAAGAAAGCATTTGGCGGATCGGCCAACGCGGCCAGCGGCGGCGGCGCGTGCCACGGGCGGTCCGCCACAATCGCTCGAAGGCCTCGGAAACTTCGTGCTGTTGTGGGCCAACCAGCCGCACGTGCACGTCGCGCCAACCTGCCGAGGCGGGCAGACGCCGGGCTTCGGCCTGTTCGACCGTGTGGATGCCGCTTTGATCGACAATGTTCATGCCGCCGAAATACGCCACGCGGTCGTCAAGCACCAGCAACTTGCGATGATCGCGGCGATTGAAGACCCGCAGCGAGCGAAAATGCCAGAGCGATTGCCACAGCGAGTGATAGGCTTCGACGTGTACGCCCGAGTGCGCCAGGTCGCGAAAAAAGGCCGCGGGCGTGGCGTTGCTGCCGACGGCGTCGTACATCAGGCGGCAATCGGCGCCGGCGGCGGCGCGGCGTTTCATGGCCTCGGCGATGGCCCGCCCGGCGTTATCATCGGCCACGATGTAGCTTTCCAGCCAGACGCGGCGCGTGGCCTGCTCGATGTCGTCGAGCATGGCGGCGATGAGCGGGGGCGATTCTTCGAACACGGTCAGTTCGTGCCCGGCCACCTGCAGGGCGGCCAGCTCGCCCGGTCGATGGGCCGAGGGCGGAGCGGCGGAAGGATCGGCGTCGAGCTGGCTCATGGAGACGGCGGCGTGCTTAGCTGGAGAGGCTGCCGACGAGCGCCGGTGAATAGAGTGTGTTCATTTTCTTGCCTTCTGATTCGCTGTTTCGTAAAAGCAATGTCCGATCGGTGGAGGCGAACGTTCTTGAAAATGCGGCAATAATCATTATAACGCGCGCGGCCGATTCATGCCGACCGCTAGCTATCGGAGGGCGGTTCGGCTTATTCTAGAGATAGTAAAGGGTCAGGTTAGCGAGAAGCCTCGCATTCATTTTGATGAAACGCTTGTTTTCCATTGCCGCGATCTGGCTGCTGGTCTACCCAGTGGCTCGCGCCGAGGCGCCGCTGCGCTATAGCCGCGACATTCGCCCGATTCTGGCCGACAAGTGCTTTAAGTGCCACGGGCCGGACGACAAAACGCGCGAGGCCGATTTGCGGCTCGATCGGCGCGAAGAGGCGATCGCCGCCGGGGCCATCACGCCGGGCAAAGCCGACGAGAGCGAACTGCTGCGGCGGATTTTCAGCGACGACGAGCAGCAGCGCATGCCGCCGCCGGCCAGCCGCAAAGAACTGAGCGATGAGCAGAAGGAGCGATTGCGGCGGTGGATCGAAGAGGGCGCCGAGTATGAAACGCATTGGGCGTTTGTCAAACCGGCGCGGCCGTCGCTGCCCGCGGTGCGTGACGCCGCTTGGCCACAGAACGCCGTCGATCAGTTCGTGCTGGCGCGGTTGGAGGCCGAGGGGCTCGCGCCTTCGCCGCCGGCCGATCGGCATACGCTGCTCCGCCGCGTTTATCTCGATCTGATCGGTTTGCCGCCGACGCCTGAAGAAACCGATGCGTTCATCGCCGACGCTTCGCCCGATGCCTTCGTGCGGCTGGTCGATCGGCTGCTGGCGTCGCCGCAATATGGCGAGCGCTGGGCGCGGCGCTGGCTCGACCTGGCCCGCTACGCCGACACCAACGGCTATGAAAAAGACCGCCCGCGAAGCATCTGGCCGTATCGAGATTGGGTGGTGGCCGCGCTCAACCGCGACCTGCCCTTCGATCAGTTCACCGTCGAGCAGCTCGCCGGCGATCTGCTGCCCGAGGCAACCATCGAGCAACGCATCGCCACGGGCTTTCATCGCAATACGATGCTCAATGAAGAAGGCGGCATCGACCCGCTGGAGTTTCGCTATCACGCCATGACCGACCGCGTGGCGACCACGGGCACGGCCTGGCTGGGGCTGACCATCCGCTGCGCGCAGTGCCATCATCACAAGTACGATCCGATTTCGCAGCGCGAGTATTACCAGTTCATGGCGTTTTTGAACAATGCCGACGAGCCCGAGCTGGATCTGGCCGATGCCCGGACCGATGAAGAGCATCGCCGGCGATTGGCCGAGGCCGAGCGGCTGTTGGCCGAGTTGCCGAATCAGTGGCCGATCGATGAGCTGCAATGGCACACGCTACGGCCCGTCGTCGAAACGACCAGCGGCCAGCAGCCGACGCCGTTGGACGATGGTTCGCTGCTGTTTCCGACGCCCGGCCCCGAGCGAGACACATATATGTTGTCAGCGGCGGCGGAGTTGGAGGGCATCACGCAACTGCGGATTGAAGCGTTGGCCGACGGTCGGTTGCCGCGGCGTGGGCCGGGCCGGGCGCCCAACGGCAATTTTGTCTTGGGCGAGATCGAAGTGACGGCGACATCGAGCGGCGAAACCGGGACCTCGCGGCCGATTGCCATTGCCTCGGCCAAAGCCGATATCGAACAGAACGGTTTCGCGGCGGCGGCGACGTTTGACAAGCGGCAGGAAACTGGCTGGGCCGTCGATAGCCCGGCCAAACCGATCAACGGCGACCATGCGGTGACGTTCACGTTTCAAGAGCCGATCTCGCTGGCCGGCGGCAGGCAGTTGCGAATCAAGCTCGACCAGAACTACGGCGGCGCGCACACGCTGGGTCGAATTCGGCTCAGCGCGGGCGTGCCGGCGGGCAGCCGCGAATCGCTCGCCGAGCGGCGCCGGGCCGAGGTCGAGCGCCGGTTTACCGAGTGGCTGAATCGCGAGCGCGGCCGCACCGTCGCCTGGACGCCGCTGCGTCCAAGTGAAATGAAATCAAACCTGCCGCACTTGGCGATCGAAGCCGACGATTCAATCTTTGTTTCGGGCGATACGACCAAGAGCGATACGTTTGAATTGACGCTGCCGACCGAGCTGCGCGGCATCGCGGCGGTGCGCATCGAAGCCTTGCCCGACGATCGCTTGCCCGCGCATGGCCCCGGCACCACGTATTACGAAGGCCCCAAGGGTGATTTCTTTCTGAGCAAAGTGACGCTGATGGCCGACGGGCAGGCGGTGAACTTCGCACAAGCGACCGCCAGTTTCGCCAGCAACGCCACGGGGGCCGCGGCGGCCATCGACGACGATCCGCAGAGCGGCTGGTCGGTCGCGGGCAGACCGGGCGAGCGACACACCGCCGTGTTTGTATTGCAAGAACCGCTCGGCGAAGTGCGGCAGTTGCAGATCAAGCTCGCGTGCGGGCGATATTATGCCAGCTCGCTGGGGCGGTTCCGCATTTCGGTCACCGCGCAGCCGGCGGCCGTGGCCCGCGACCTTCCCGAACCGATCGAGCGGCTGCTGGCCCTGCCCGCCGAGCAGCTCACGCCCGCCCAAGTGCAAGAACTGCGCGAAGCGTTTCTGCTTTCCGCGCCCGAGTTGAAACCACAGGCCGACCAGATACGCAAGTTGCGGGCTGCGCCGGCGCACACCACCAGTTTGGTGATGCGCGAGCGGCCGGCCGACAATCCGCGGCCGACACAGCTTCACAATCGCGGCGAGTATTTGCAGCCGGTTGGCGAAGTGCAGCCGGGCACGCCGGAATCGCTGCATCGTTGGCCGGAAGGCCAGCCGCTGGGCCGGCTGGGTTTTGCCCGCTGGCTAGTCTCGCCAGAAAATCCCTTGACGGCCCGCGTGGCGGTCAATCGGCAGTGGGCCGCGCTGTTTGGCCGCGGGCTGGTCAGCACGACCGAAGATTTTGGTTTGCAAGGCGCGCAGCCCACGCATCCCGAGCTGCTCGATTGGCTGGCGGTCGAGTTCATCGAGCGCGGCTGGTCGCTCAAAACACTGCACAAGTTGATCGTCACGAGCGCGACATATCAGCAATCATCGCGCGTCACGCCCGAGTTGTTGGCCAAAGACCCCGACAATCGCTTGCTGGCCCGCGCGCCGCGGTTGCGGCTCGATGCCGAGTTGATCCGCGACAGCGCGCTGCGGGCCAGCGGTTTGTTGTCCGAAAAAATGGGCGGGCCGGGCGTCTATCCGCCGCAGCCGGCCGGTGTGACCGAGTTCGCCTATGGCAAACCGGCCTGGAATGCCAGCCAGGGCGAAGACCGCTGGCGACGCAGCATCTATACCTTCCAGAAGCGGACGGCGCCGTTTGCCATGTTCGCGGCCTTCGACGCCCCCGCCGGCGAGGCTTGCGTCGCGCGGCGCGATGTTTCCGACACGCCGCTGCAAGCGCTCACGCTGCTCAACGACGCCATGTTTTTGGAGGCGGCCCAATTGCTGGCGCGGCAGGTGATGCAACAGCCCGGCGACACGCGCGAGCGCGTTCGCCTGGCCTTTCGCCGCGTGCTGGTGCGCCCGCCGAGTGCGGAGGAATTATCGTTGCTCGCCCGTTATTTCGAGCAGCAGCGCAGTCGCTTTATCGGCAATCCATCGTCCGGCGAGGGTGGCCCATCGCCAGCGGCTCTTGCGGGCGACGGCCCCGGCGATACCGCCGAGCGCGCCGCCTATACTGCTGTGGCCCGGGCATTGTTGAATCTCGATGAAGCGATCACACGGAATTGACTGAGGTAGGCATGCCCTTGCTCCCAGAATCGGCGTTGGTTGGCAGTTTCGTTTCCACGGCCGAAAGGCCACTCTTAGCCGCAACGCGGCGTCATTCGATAGCCCAGGGCGCAGCCCTGGGTTTGCAAACACCACGAATTACCATAAGCCCCAACGGGGCGCTATTCTCCGTCGGCCGGCGAACGTCGTTGACGGAGTCGCGCCCCGTTGGGGCTTACGACGATGGTGTTCCGCCGACAACCCAGGGCTGCGCCCTGGGCTATCGAATGACGCACCTTCGGTGCTGGAAAACGATCGATGCGCGTGCGACACGGACAATCGCGCCTCACCCGCTGCTTTGCGAGACCGTCCCGGACGATGTTAGAATGGCGGCATGGTCAGCGCATTCCGACGATGCTTTCGTTTCCGGCTACGAACCCTTTTTAGCGCTATTGCCGTTGTTTGCGTGACTCTGGCGCTCTGGCGGACGTACGCAACGCCGCATCTCTACATCGAGGCGGTGGGGGAACGCCAGACCAAGTTCATTGGGCGAGTTTTTGTTTGGAACGGTGAGGACGTCGAACCCGTTGGGATCGCTGTCTTCTACACATCGCCGCAAGGGAAACGCTCATTTCCCGCAAGAGGCATTATCCAAGCAAAGCGGACATCCTGGGGTGTCTATGAGTTTAGTCAGGAGATTGCTTTTCCGATGAGCCCGGAGGGGCGTTGCGATGTCCGTATCGCAACGAATCTCTTGGCCGCCATCCTGCATGTGCGGCCATCGCGGGTACACTGGTTTAACTTCGGCGACGAGAATCTGTCGTCGTGCCGCGACGATTCGCTGTTCCCATACCCAGAATCCTATTTAGGCGACGTACGATGAACAGTAAGTACCCAATCACCCCCCTCGCCCGCCGGCAATTCCTCTGCGACTGCGGCGTCGGGCTGGGAAAAATCGCGCTGGCAGGATTGCTCAGCGGCGAACTGACCGCGCGGGCCGCGCCCGCGGCCAATCTGCTCGCGCCGCGCCCGCCGCACTTTCCGGCTCGGGCGAAGAGCGTCATCCATCTGTTCATGGCCGGCGCGCCCAGCCAACTGGAAATGTTCGACCATAAGCCGGAGCTTTCCAAGCTCGAAGGCAAACCGTTGCCGCCCTCTGTTATCGGCGATCAGCGCTATGCCTTCATCCGGCCCGACGCCGCGGTGCTCGGGCCGCGATACAAGTTTGCCCGGCATGGACAAAGCGGTGCGGAACTTTCGGAAATGCTGCCCGGCCTGGCGGGCGTGGTCGATCACGTCTGCCTGATTCGCTCGATGCACACCGATCAGTTCAATCACGCGCCCGCCCAGATCTTTTTCAACTCGGGGTTTTCGCAGCCGGGCAGGCCCAGCCTCGGCTCGTGGGTGCTGTATGGCCTGGGCTGCGAGACGCAAGAACTGCCCGCCTTCGTGGTGATGAGCACCGGCAGCGGGCTGAGCGGCGGCTCGGCGTTGTGGTCGAGCGGCTTTTTGCCGACGGTCTACACGGGCGTTCGCTTTCGCACGCAGGGCGATCCGATTCTCAATGTCTCGAATCCGCCGGGCGTCGATCAGCAACTACAGCGCGACACGCTCGACCTGGTCGGCGCGCTCAATCGCCGGCAGCTTGAAGCCGTGGGCGATCCGGAAATCGCCACGCGGATCGCGGCCTTCGAGATGGCCTCGCGGCTGCAAACTTCCGCCCCCGAGCTAACCGACCTGCGCAGCGAGACGCAGGCCACGCTCGATTTGTACGGCGCCGATCCCGACAAGCCCTCGTTCGCCCGGGCCTGCCTGCTTGCCCGGCGGATGGTCGAGCGCGGCGTGCGGTTCGTCAATATCTATCACGAAGGCTGGGACGCCCACAGCGACGTGGCGGGCAATGTGCGCAACAACTGCCAGGCCACCGACCGCGCCTCGGCGGCTTTGGTGGCCGACTTGCAGCAGCGCGGCTTGCTCGACGAGACGCTGGTCGTGTGGGGCGGCGAGTTCGGCCGCACGCCGATGGTCGAAAGCAATGCCGCGCTGGGCCGCTCGTTGGGCCGCGACCATCATCCGCAGGCGTTTACCATTTGGTTGGCCGGCGGCGGCATCAAGCCGGGCATCACGCTCGGCGCCACCGACGAATTCGGTTTTCACGCGGTCGACTTGCCCGTTCACGTCCACGACCTGCAGGCCACCATCCTGCACTGCCTGGGACTCGATCACGAGCGGCTGACCTATCATCACGCTGGCCGCGATTTCCGCTTGACCGACGTGTCTGGCAACGTGGTGCAGGCGGCGCTGGCGTGAGAAGTTTGGCTGCCGCTCGAAAGCGGATTTCACGCATTGAATTTTTTACGATGACCGGCATCACCTCCGCTCCCCTCCTTTCCATCCGCGGCATCACCAAGCGCTTCCCCGGCGTCGTGGCGCTGGCTGATGTTTCGCTCGACATCGCGGCCGGCGAGCTGCACGCCATCTGCGGCGAGAATGGGGCGGGCAAGAGCACGCTCATGAAAATCCTGGCCGGCGTCATCGGCTCGTCCGAAGGCGAGTTGTGGTTGCGCGGCCGGCCCGTGCGCTTTGCCGATACGCGCGACGCCGAAAACGCCGGCATCGGCATTATCCATCAAGAGTTGAACCTGGTCGAAGAGCTTTCGGCGGCGGCCAACATTTTTCTCGGCCGTGAACGGCGCTCGCGCCTTGGCTGGCTCGACGACCGGGCGATGCAACGGGCCGCCGGTGAATGGCTGAATGAATTGGAATGCCGCGTCGATCCGCGCACGCCCGTGGCGGCGCTGCGCGTGGGCGACCAGCAGCTTATCGAGATCGCCAAAGCGCTTTCCCGCGACAGCCAGGTGCTGATCATGGACGAGCCGACCAGCGCCCTGACCGAAAGCGAAGTCGCCCGGCTCTTTCGAGTGATCGAGCGGCTGCGGCAGCGCGGCGTGACCATTCTTTACATCTCGCACAAGATGGACGAGATTTTTCGCCTGGCCGACCGCATCACCGTGCTGCGCGACGGCCGGCTGATTCAAACCCTCGAGCGTGCGGCGACCGACGCGCGGCAGGTGACCCACCTGATGGTCGGCCGCGAAATCGAAGCGGCACAGCTCGGCGCGGGGCGGCAAGCGGGCGAGCCGGTGCTCGTGGTCGAAGGGCTTTCGCTGCCTTGGCCCGGCCACGCCCGCGGCTGGCGATTGAAAGACCTCTCGTTCACGTTGCATCGCGGCGAGATTTTGGGCATTGCCGGGCTGATGGGCGCCGGCCGCACCGAATTGCTCGAGTGCTTGTTTGGCGCGAGTTCCGAACCGCCCAGCGGCCGCATTCATTTGGCCGGGCGAGACGTGCACTTCCGCCATCCGGCCGAAGCCCGCCGCGCCGGCATGGCCCTGGTGACTGAAGACCGCAAGCGCCTGGGACTGTTCGCCCAAATGACAGTGGGGCACAACATCACGCTTTGCACGCTCGATCAGGCGGCCGCCGGCGGGTTGGTGCGCCGCCGCCGCGAGAGCGCGATGGCCGAAGCCACCGTCGGCACGCTCGGAGTGCGCACCGCCGGCATCGACGCCGCCATCACCAACCTCAGCGGCGGCAACCAGCAAAAAGCGATCATCGGCCGCTGGCTGCTGACGAAGCCCAAGGTGCTGCTGCTCGACGATCCGACGCGCGGCATCGACGTCGGGGCCAAGGCCGAGCTGTATCAGCTTATGGACCAGCTTTGCCGCGAGGGGCTGGGCATGATCGTCACCTCCAGCGAGCTGCCCGAGCTCTTGACGCTTTGCGACCGGATCTTGGTGCTCTGCGAGGGCCGCCTGACCGGCGAGTTCAGCCGGGCCGAGGCCAGCGAGCAGCGCATCATGGAGGCCGCCACCCGCCGAGCGGGTTGAGTCCAATTGGCGGCCACGATGTGATAGAATGAAGTTATCAATTGTGCGGGCATTCAATCCAGAAGGCCCCGGATCCCTGCATTGGGAGGTGGCATTTGTCACATGCATCCTTAAACGGGACTATCCACGGAAAAACGATCGAACTGGAACAGGAGTCTGGTCTTCCAGATGGTCAGAGGGTGATCGTTGTGATCTCGCCAACGTGGAACCCTGGCGACGGCATAAAGAAGTCGTGCGGCGCCTGGAGCGACGCTGGCGGCGAGTTTGATACATGGCTCGACGAGATTCGACGCAGCCGCCAAGTTTCGCGAACGGAGCCGTGATGGGCTATCTTCTCGACACCGACGTCTGCTCGGCGCATCTGCGAAACATTGGCACGGTTACGAGTCGGTTTGTCCGGC
This sequence comes from Pirellulales bacterium, assembly GCA_025927475.1. Classification (GTDB taxonomy): domain Bacteria; phylum Planctomycetota; class Planctomycetia; order Pirellulales; family JAICIG01; genus JAICLL01. The sequence goes on along the minus strand of JAICLL010000064.1, from coordinate 3,988 downwards.
ATGTTTCGATGCTTCACATTTCGGTTGTAACCCTGGCGGAGCTATTAAGTTGGACGCTGCGCAGCAAGTCACCGCCAAAGTATCACCAGGGGCTGCAAGATCTGTTGACTGATGTAGTGATACTCGATTTTGACCAAACTGTCGCGGAGAGATGCGGCGATATCCGCGCTCAATCGTTTGACCGTGGGCAGCCGCTTCCCGTCGTCGACGTGATGATCGGCGCCACGGCTTTGGCGCATGGGCTAACGATGGTCACACACAACACGCAGCACTTTTCGAGAATCCCTGGACTGACCGTCGAGGATTGGTTGCTGCCATAGTCGCCGGTCCGGTTGTGGCGAAGGGCTGTTAAATCGCGCATCGAATCCGCCAAGCGAGAGTTTTCATGGCACCAAGCGGCTTTAAGCCGGCTGCCGGACGATGGCAATTCAGCCTCCGCGAATTGCTTGCTCTGACGACCTTCGCGGCCGTCGCCGCAGCATTCGCGGCGACCATCGGCCCGGGTGTTTTTGTCGCTGCCGCGGGGCTGGGAGCCTGCTGTGTCAATATCGCCGTTTTGGGCTTGGCGGCTATCTCGAGAGCGCGGAGATTGGTATGGCACGCTGGCGGCGGTCAGCGCAGCCAGCGTTTGGTGCGCCGCAATCGGGCTTCGACCGTACGCGGGCTACTATCTTTGGGCACTGGCCATGCTGATCTTGGTCAGTGTTTGGAGAATTCGCCTTTGTGCGCTATTGGCGATGGATTTGACGGCCCTGCTCTTCATCGCGCTTGCCGCTATCGGAGGAACCGAATGAATTCAATACGGCTGCCTTTCTGGCCCACGTTCTTGCGAAGCTGCCGGCTGCGATGCCCGCGGTGCGGTGAGACAAAGCTCTTCACGGGCTGGTTTCGGATGAACTCGCGCTGCGAATGCTGCGGGCTCAATTTCCTGCAAGAGCCGGGCTTTTATCTCGGCTCGATTTACTTCAACTATGGCCTGACGGCGCTGGTCGTCACCGTGGCGTACTTCGCGCTGTACTTTGCCGCCGATCTGCCCGGCAACACGCTGCTGATCGGCCTGACGGCGTTTTGCGTGTTGTTTCCGCTTTGGTTTTTCCGCTACGCGCGCAGCCTGTGGCTGGGCTTCGATCAATATTTTGATCCCGATCCGTAAGTAAGCCGGCCATAAGGGCCGGGACTACCGGGCCCGGATGATTCATGAGCCTCTGGGATGTCCGGACCGCAGTGGTCTTACACCAACCCGAAGCGCCAGCGAGGCAAGTTGTTGCGCGTCCTCGCTTGCGCTTCGGGTTAGTGTGGGCTGAGAATCATCCGGGCTAGCGAGGACGCTTACGCTACGAGCATGGCTTACTTCTTCGTCGTCTGGCGACCGTCGGCCTTGTTGGCGATGGGTTTCTGGCCGTCGAGCATAAAGCCGACCAGATACCAGCCGTTGGCTTCGCTGGTGGCAAAGCTGCCGGCCGGGCCAAAGAACTTCTGCACCCGCTGATACTCAGGCAGCTTGCTGCCGTCGAGCCGTGGCTTGCGCGATTCGCCTTCTTTTTCTTCGCCCAACAGAAAGTTGAGGAAATGACCCAAAAAAGTGTCAGCCTCGGGCATTTTGCCCTCGCGGAAAAGCTCGTACGTGACGCGGTATTGTTGATCGGACCGCGCAAATCCCTGGGCCGAAGTCTCCTTGGCGCCAAGCTGCTCAAACTCGGCCAGCACGCGCTGGAAGTCGCCGTCGCCGCCCAACTGATCGCCGGGGCCGATGCTCTGCAACACCTGCTCAAGCAAGGCCACGTGCGACGACACCAGCAGATAGCCGTGGGCCACGGTCACCGCCGAGCGCGTCAGGTCCACTTGCTGGCCATCGCCCGTGTCATCGTCGCTTGGCTCGGTCGCGGCCTCGAAATCTTGAATGTTCAGTTCCGGCGTGTCCATCTCTTCGGGCAGAATCTCCCACACAATGGATTCGCCGATCTTGCGTTTCTTGGCCCGTTCGTCGTCGCGCATCGAGCGCTCGATCGCCTCGGCCAGCGCTTTGGAGTTCTTCGCCTCGATGGCCAGCAAGCGCCGCTGGCTGGTGGGCGTGATCGGCGTTTCATAGTCGGTAATCACGCTCACGCGCTGGCCCAGGTGTACAATCAGGTCGCGGCGCAGGTTAATCTGTGTGTCGTTCTCGATGCTGTCCATCGTGTCTTGCCAGACGCCGGTGTCGCCGTAGATTTCGTCAAACAGCGTATCGACATGGTCGAAGGCGTTGACAATATCGCATTGAAACGACATGTAGCTCGACAGATTGCGAGGCACCCAAGGCTGGGGCGTGAACTCGCCGCCATTGGGAAACACCATCATCTGCATGGCCAACTCGTAGGGAGGCGGGGCATAGACGTACGTGCGATGCAGCAGGTCATACTTGCCGCCCGACAGGTTGGCCAGGCCGCCGGCGCCCCGCACCGCCTCGAAGCCTTGTTTTTTGGCGATCTTCACATAGTCGGTGGCGCCTTTGCGGCGATGTTCTTGCCAGCTTCGGAACGACTCGGCCAGCCCAATGGGGTCGATGAACCATCGCACTTGCGGTTCGAGCCGCGGCTGGCCTTTTTGGCAGCGGTCCATCACCGCCTGATAGGCGGGCACGCTGGCCAACGTCTCCTTTTTCGGCTGCACCAACCGGCCGGCAATGTCGCTGGCCAAGGGCACCTGGTCGCTGGCCACAAACAGCCCCTCGTGGATGAAATAGGCCGCGTGCAACGGTTGATCCTGGCCGCGGCGGGGAGGCGACTGGTAAATCGTAAACTTGATGCCATGATGCGTGGCCGACGATCGCTTTGCGCCCTGCTTCTCCAGGTTGGCGGCCAGCTTGGCCAGGATGGCCTCGGCCTGCTGTTCTTTGCCGGCTACATCGGCCAGCACGGCCACGGCGGCGCGGTCGTCGCCCTCGGGCCGCACGACGGCCAAGGCCAATTCTCCGCCGGCCAGTTTTTCGAGGTCTTCAATCGAAAGCCCCAGCCGGGCGTGCGACTGCGACCATTTTTCCTTGAGCTGCCGACGCAGGTCGTCGGCGAACGGCTTCATCATCGGGTCGTCGAGCAACCGGCCAAGCTGGGTCTGCCGCCAGGTGTCGAGCAGGTTTTTGACGCTGGGAATCGAGACGTAGCCCGTGGTCGAGACCGGCAACAGCGTTTCGCTAGGAGGGGCGGCCTGGGCCGCGACGCCCACCGTGAAGAGGATCGAGACCACCACCGATAAGGCGCCAAATGAGGGCTTCGACACGTTGTTCGCCTCCTGATGAGTTCGCACGGGTGGCGCGGCGGGAAGCCGCGCCAGACGAGCGGAAGTTTAATCGCCGGGCGAGTTTTGTGCCAGCCCGGTTCGCCAGCACTCAGGCGGCGCGGGCACCGCTTTTGCCCTTGAAGGCCCCGGCGGCCACCCTCACATTTTTGTTCCCTTGAGAGGAATCATTTGCCATGGTTGCCAGGGCCGAAAGGCCGCTCGTAGCCGCAACGCGGCGTCATTCGATAGCCCAGGGCGCAGCCCTGGGTTTGCAATGTGTTGAATTGTCGTAACCCCAAGGGGCGCCATTCCCGACAACCCGCCGCGCGTAACTCATGGAATCACGCCCCGTTGGGGCTTACGACGATACTTGTTCACCGGCTACCCAGGGCTGCGCCCTGGGCTATCGAATGACGCACCTTCGGTGCTGGAAAACGGCAAACAAACGCGCGACACGGCGGGAACAAAAATAGAACGAGACCGCGCCCTGGCAACCGGGCATTTTGGGCAGCCCAGGCAGCGGCTCGCCGATGCCCCGGCTGGCAGCGACCGGGACATCGCTTAGGCTCTGCCCCAACCACCGGATATTGTGCCGACATCGTGAATGTTAAATCCGGTAGGGTGGGGGGGGGGGGGGGCGGGGCCGCCAGAGGGGGCCGAGGAGGGGGAAGCGGCGAAGGCCGCCGGAGCGGCAATGGGCCGGCGGGGGCCGCCCCCCCCACCCACCCCCCAC
>JAICLL010000253.1 GCA_025927475.1 Pirellulales bacterium | reverse complement strand
TGATGGAGTTCGAGCGAAGACTTCCCGACGGGCTTGGACCCGCCTGGGTAGGATTAGGTTTTGATTCACCTCCTTTGCTGTTAAAACCGCACCGTTTGAGACTAAGCCACAACACCTGCGACTCACGCCCAACCCGAAGCGTAAGCGAGGACGGAAACCCGACTTACCAGCCGGGCGCCTGTCGCGCCCTCTCCCTGTGTTTTACCGCGCGAGTGGCTTGGGTAGTTTTCACCGTATTTTTGGCCCATTTTTCCGCAGTCCCCCGGAGTCGGCGGCGGACATGCGGAGCGCAGCCCACGCCAACCCGAAGCGTCAGCGAGGACGCGAAGCGACTTACCAGTCGCGCGCCTCTCGCGCCCTCTCCCTGTTTTGTACCACGCGAGTGGCTTGGGTCGTTTTCACCGTGTTTTGCCGCTCTTTTGCCGCCCCGCACGCGGCGGTGTGCACGCGGGGCGCAGCCACGATGCACGGAATCAACGCCGCGGCGTCCAAAACTCAGTCCTCTCCCCGCATGGTAACCGGCGAGTGGCTTGGGTAGTTTTCAGCGTGTTTTTTGCCGTTTTCGCCAATCCGACCGCGGCAGCGCGCAGTCGGGGGCAGTGCCGGGGCAGTGCCCAAATGGTCTAAAGCAGGCTGCGGCTTGGTCCCTTGTCCTTCCTCCAAGTCAGGCAATCATAAAGATCATATTTTAATCTATTGACTCTATTACTGTACATATGTATCCTTCGCTAGACACGGGTCATCCAGCGAGGCGTCTATATGTACACCGATCGGTCCGCGTCGTGGCCGGCGCTCAGAGACCAATACCAGGCGCTTGTTGACCAACCGCCGGTCGACGCCGCGGCCGTCTGGCGCCTGTTGACGGAGAATGCTTGGTACCAGCGAGAGCTGTATCGTACGGCGGGCTGGATCGTACGGCACAGGCGGCTGCGCCACTTCCAGGCCGATGATGTCTGCCAGGAAGCGATTCTCATCCTGCGCTTCCGGCTGGCGCGGCGCGCCGACCTGGGCATCGACCGTCTTCGCGGTGGCGCCTGTTTCGGCGCGTGGCTGCGGCGGATTATCCACGATACTTGCCTCGACGCGCTGCGACGATTGGCTCGACGCGAGCCGCCTTGCGCGGCCCTTCCCGCGCCCGACACCGTCGCCGAGCGCGGGGCCGAAGGTTGGCGGCGCGAGCTGCGCGACCGGATCGCCTGTTTGCCCGAGCCGCGGCGGTCCGTTCTCACAGCCTACTGCGAGAGCGGTACGCTTGGCGAGGCGGCCGCTTCGCTGGGAATGAATTATCAACGTGCGCGGCGCAACTTTCTGGCGGGCATCGCTTTATTGCGCCTCGGCGACCAAGAGGATCCAATCATCACAAAAAATTTTCTTATTGAGTGAAAAAAAGACGTGTGTTCATACGGATAGGTAGGTAGAAAGACCTATGTACCAACTTACGATTGACGGCGTGCCGACCGCTCTGTCGGCCGCATTTACGCTCCGCTTTGTCGAGCTGCCCGACGGCGGCGCCGCGCCCGTGCTCTATCGCCACGGCCGCCGCGTCATCCGCCGCTGGTCGCTGCAATTGGACCACGAACAACCGGAAGACCGCTGGGGAATTTCCGGCGGAAAGGACGAACCATGCTTGCCTTAACACAACTGCTCGACGGCCTCGGTTCGCCGCGCATCCTGGTGCTCGGCGATCTGATGCTCGACCGCTACACCTGGGGCGACGCCAGCCGCGTCAGCCCCGAAGCCCCGGTGCTGGTGCTACGCGCGGAGATGGATGAAGTGCGCCTGGGCGGGGCCGCCAGCGTCGCGGCGCTGCTGCGCGGGCTTGACGCCGAAGTGACCTTGGCCGGCGTGCTGGGTGATGACGCCGACGGCCGCGTCGCGCGGCGCTTGCTCGATGAGGCCGGCATCGACACCAGCTTGATCTTCTGCGATGGCACGCGCCCCACGACCTGCAAGCAACGGATCGTCGGCCGCGCCGCCGGGCGCCATCCGCACCAGATTGTCCGCATCGATCAGGAACAGACGCACCCGCTCAGGCCGGCGTTGGCTCGCCGATTGGCTACGGCCATCCTATCGCGGCTGAGCGACCGCCAGGCCGTGCTGATTTCTGATTATGGCAAAGGCGTTTGCACGCCCCAGGTGCTGGCGGCGGTCATCAAAGCCGCGCGGCGGCGCGATGTGCCGGTGATCGTCGATCCGGCCCGCGGCAGCGACTTCGCTCGCTACCAGCGCGCCTCGCTGATCAAGCCGAATCGCTGCGAGGCGGAAGCGGCGCTCGGGCGGACGATTGGCGCGCCCGGCGAGGGGCTGGCGGCGGCCCGCCAGCTTTGCGAGACGCTTCAGACCGAAGCCGCGCTGGTCACGCTCGAAGCGGACGGCATGGCGCTGGCCACCGCCGCCGGCGACGACCGCTTGCTGCCCGTGCGACCGCGCGCGGTGTACGACGTCACCGGTGCGGGCGATATGGCAATGGCGGCGTTGGCCTTGGCGCGAGCCGGCGGCGCCGCTTGGGCCGAGGCGGCGGAGCTGGCCAACCTTGCCGCCGGCTTGCAGGTCGAGCGGTTCGGCGTCTCGCCCGTCAGCCGGGAAGAGCTGGCACAGGGAATAGGGAACAGGGCACAGGGAATAGGGGATAGGGCACAGGGAATAGGGCACAGGGAACAGAGGACAGTCGGCATCGCCGACTCTTCTGTCACCTGTTCGCTGTGCCCTATTCCCTGCTCGCAGCAGAAGGTCGTCGCGCTCAACCGCCTGGAGAAACTGGTCAAAGAACACCGCGCCGCGGGGCGAAGCATCGTCATGGTGAATGGCGTTTTCGACCTGCTGCACGTCGGGCATGTGCGGTGTCTGGAAGAGGCCGCGCGGCTCGGCGACGTGCTGATTGTGGCGATCAACAACGACGCCACCGCCCGGCTACTGAAGGGCGCGCCGCGGCCCATTGTCGGCGAGCGCGGGCGCGCCGGCGTGCTGGCCGCGCTGGCCTGCGTCGATTACGTGGTGATCTTCGGCCAGCGCACGCCGCATCGCCTGCTGCGCGTGCTGCGGCCCGACGTGCTGGTCAAGGGCGGCGACTATCAACCTTCGCAGGTGGTGGGCCGCGAGTTCGTGGCCTCGTACGGCGGGCGGGTGGCCGTCACCAGCCGAGTCGCGCGCACCTCGACGACGCGCCTCTTAAAAACCGCCACCGGTAGCCCCGGCCCTTGTGGCCGGCCCCACTGCCCCGGCCGCTGTCGTCAGCCCTGAACTCCGACCCCCGACCTCCGACCCCCGACCTCCGACCCCCAACCCCCAACCCCCAACCCCCCGTCCTCTCCCGCCATGACCGCCCAAACCGTCCCACCAATTTCCGACGCGCCGACCCGCCTCATCCTGCGGTCGTTTCAATGTCCGGGCGACGGGGTGGTGATGACCGCCGCCGTGCGCGAGCTGCATCGCCAATATCCAGGCCAATACCTGACCGACGTCCGCACCAGCACGCCCGCCGTCTGGGAGCACAACCCCGACATCACCCGCCTGGCCGACGACGACCCGGCAGCTCGCCGCATCGACATGCACTACCCGGCCATCAACCACTCGAACCAGCGGCCCGGTCATTTTCTGGACGGCTACTGCGACTACCTGGCCGGGCAACTGGGGCTGCCCTCGCTGCGGCCCCAAGAATTTCGCGGCCACATCTACCTGAGCGACGAAGAGCGCGGCTGGATCAACCAGGTCGAAGAAACCACCGGCTATGGCGGCGACTTTTGGCTTGTCAACGCCGGCAGCAAAAACGATTACACCTGCAAGCAATGGCCGCTGGAAAATTTTCAGGCGGTGGTCGATCATTTCCGCGGGCGAATCGCCTTTGTGCAGATTGGCGCCGCCGAGCACAACCATCCGGCGCTGGCAGGGGTGATCGATCTGCGCGGCAAGACCGACCACCGCCAGCTCATTCGCCTGGTGTACCACGCGCGCGGCGTGCTGACCGGCGTCAGCTACCCCATGCACCTGGCCGCCGCCGTGCCCGTGAAAGGCGACCCGTCTGCCGGGAACGCCCGCGGCGGCCGCTCTGTAGGGAACGGACTCCGTGCCGTTCCGCCGGCGCTGCGTCCTTGCGTGGTGATCAACGGCGGTCGCGAGCCGCCGCACTGGGAACAATATCCCGGCCATCAGTTCCTGCACACCATCGGCGCGCTCGATTGCTGCGCGACCGGCGGCTGCTGGAAATCTCGCGTCGTGCCGCTGGGCGACGGCGACCGGAAAGACCGCGATCTTTGCTCGAAGCCCCTCGCCGCTCATCCCCGGTGCATGCGTCTCATCACGCCCGGCGACGTGATTCGCCGCATCGAGTTGTATGGTGCGGGGATAGGGAACAGGGGACAGTGGACAGAGCAGGGGTCAGAGGTCGGAGGCCAGAGGCCAGGAATTTCGGAACCCGCCTCTGTAGGGAACGGACTCCGTGCCGTTCCGCCGTCTGCAGCAAACGCCCCCCATATCGTTCCGCCCTCTGTTGGGAACGCGCAGGTGGCTGGGGCAGAGGCTTGCCGATGCCCCGGCTTAAACCGACCGGGGCATCGCTTAGACTCTGCCCCGGCCACCCGGGCGTTTGCCGAACTTGTTGGTCAAAACCGGTCAGGGACCGCCCTCGGTGGCGTTCCGCCGGCCGTGGGTACTGTGTCCGCGTCTGCCTCGCTCCCCTGCTCCTCGGTCCCCCTGCTTCCCGCCCGGCGCATGCTGATCGACTTCCGGCACGGGCTGGGCGATGCCGTGCAGCTCACCACCGTGCTCGCGCACCTGCGGCACTATCATCCCGACTGGCAAATCGACGTCGCCGCCGGCATCGGCAAGCAAACATGCTATCGGGGCTTATGCCGCGCCAGCTTCGCCCGAGGCGACGCGCCCCCCGACCGCGCCGATTACCACCAGGTGTTTCGGCCAGAATGGCACGAGTGCCCGACTTCCTACGGCGATTGCCCCAGTACCAAAGCCGAATACTGCCTGCGGAGCGTGTTCGGGCTGGCGCCCATCGCGGAACTCTGCCGCTACTCGATCGACACTTCGCCCGAGAGCCGCGCGGCGGCGGGCCGCTACCTACAGAGCATTTGTCCGATGGGTCCGCGGGCGGATGGCCGCTGGCCGGCGGTGCTGATTCACTATCAAGGCAACACCTCGACGGACCAGAAAAACCTCTCGCACGACGTGGCCCGCGCCGTTTGCGATGAAGCGCGCGAGGCCGGCTTCGTGCCGGTCGTGCTCGACTGGGACAACCGCTCGCCGCTGATCGCCGCGGGCGTGGCCAACCCCGGAGCGGCCTCGTCGTTGTGGGGCGGCACCGGTACGGGCGACGCCGAAAGGCTCGCGGCGCTCATCGCCCAGTCGTGCCTGATGGTGGGCATCGACAGCGGCCCCTTGCACGTGGCCGCCGCCACCGACACACCGGCCATCGGCGTCTGGACCCGGCACCATCCGGTGCACTACTTCGGCCACGCCGCTCACCTGCTGCACCTGGCGCCCGCCGGCCACGCCGAGCTGGTCCGCGGCGATCGGCGCGTCGGCCTCGATTATTTCACGCGGCATTATGCGCACCAGGTTTATACCGATCTCAAAGCGTCGCTCTTGCAATGCCTGCGCGAGCGGTTGCCCTCTGCCGCGGGGCGGTTGCGGTTCACGCGCGGCTTTTGGATTCGCCCGGAGAACGCCGAGCAAGACCTGGTGGTGGTCGAGGACGTGGCCGAGCAGGATTGTTACCGCCTGCAAGCGATGACGCTGCCCGGCCCGGTGCTGGTGGACGTGGGGGCGCACATCGGGGCGTTTAGCCTTTCGTTCCATCGGCGGCATCCCTCGGCCCGGATTGTGTCGGTCGAGTGCTGCCCGGAAAACATCGAAGCGCTCACGCGCAACGTGGGCGGGTTCGCCAGCGTGGTGCAGGCCGCCGTGACCTACGACCGCGACGTGGCGCTGTTGAACGCGGTGTACGACCATTGCGCTTCGACGGGCGGCAGTACGCTGATCTCGCGCGGCGAATTGTCGGCCCGGTGCGCCGCCGCGGGTTTCGCCGCTGCGGCCGGCGATTACCTTGCGGCGCCGCACCTCCGGCTGGGCGAATACTGGCCCGACACGCGGCCGCTGCGCACGGTGACGCTCGAAGAGCTGATGGCGCAACATGGCCTGCCGCGGATCGACGTGCTCAAGCTCGACTGCGAAGGCAGCGAGTTCTCGATCCTGGAAAACGCCCGCGCCATCGACCGCATCGGGCTGATCGCCGGTGAATACCACGGGCGCGAGCGATTTCTCGATCTCGTGTCGCGGCGCTTCGCCGACTGGCAGCTTGAGATTCTCCGCGACGGCGATCCCGGCACCTTTTGGCTGGTCAACCCGCGGCCGCCACACGGCGCGTGAGCCGAACCCCGCAACCCTCAACCCGCAACCCTCAACCCGCAACCCTCAACCCTCAACCCGCAAATCGAAAATCCAAAATCGAACTTCCTCTTTTTTCTCGAAAGGTCATTACCATGCCACTGCCTAAATGCGCCAATTACCTGATTCCCTTCCGTCTGAAAGCCACGGTCTATTCCGATGTCGAGCTTGGCTCGGGCTGCGCGTGCCTGAACTTCAAGACGCAACTGCCGTACAACCCGCTGACCCAGCGCTGGGAAACCAGCGTCGAGGCCTGCAATGGCAGCGTCGGCATTCGGCTTGCCTGGGACGAACAGTTGGAGAATTACTACCTGAGCTATTCCTGCGACGGCTATCAAAGCTCTTTCGCCGCGCAGACCTGCTACCCGTTCTTCGCCGCCGGGCTGTTCAGCGGGGGAAGCTGCTGTCCCGAAAAAGCCGCCGATGTCTACGTCGAAGGCGGCGCCGCCACGCCCCTTGAAGGCAAGCGCCCCTGCACGTGCTCCTGCGAGTGCAGTTGCGGCACGGGCGCAGGGGCGGCGCCCACCCGCGAGTCGCACTTCAGCCCCGCTCCGCCGCGCCATAATCCCGGCCATACCCGAGAACTCAGCGTGGCGCCGGTGCGCTATGCGACCGGCGAGATCGTGC
>JAICLL010000197.1 GCA_025927475.1 Pirellulales bacterium | reverse complement strand
TTGGTCTTGCCTTTTTCATGGAACATTGGGCCTGCACGCCGGCGTTTCGTCCCATACCCGGTGCTTCCAGTAAAATCACCGGCACGGTTCGCCGCCAGCTCCCAAACAGGCCCCGTTGCTTTGGTCATACCAGGTACGATATGGCCAGGCAGCAGGCTGCCAGCGCGTTCCCCGCCGTCGAGGGAACCATCACCGACGCGAAAGTTGCCGAAGAATCTGACGCCGACGGCACATCGTACGGCGCGCAACTGTGTTACGCGTATCAGGTGGCGGGACGCAATTACACGGGGGAGCGCGATCGCTATGGCAAGACATTCGGCAGCCAGAAGTTCGCAGCGCGAAGTGTTCGGGCTCACCCACCCGGCAGCAAAGTGACGGTGTATTACAACCCGGCCGACCCGAGCGACGCTTTGCTCCGGCCGGGCCTCAGCGCATTTGATTTCTTCATGCTGCTCTTTCTGCTTCCGTTTAACATCATCGCGGTGGGTGCCTGGGCAATGGCGCTCAAGACAATGCGTCCTGCTGGCGAGATGCCTCCCGGGCTACGCATTCTGAACCGCGAGACCGAATCGCGGGTGCGACCGGCCTGATCGTCTCCAGTTGCCGCGGCCGCGTGCGCCGCGTTGATTACATCGTTCGTTTTGGTTTTTGTGGTTAGCTTTACCTCAGACATTGAGCCGTCGGCCGGTGCGATGGCGGCGGCCTGGGGCACGGTGTTCGCCACCGCGGCGATGTCTTGGGCTCGGGCTTTATCGGGGCGTTACGACCTGTCAATTGATCGAATGCGCGACAAGATTTCACTGCCCGCCAGGTTCCTTCGCAGTGCGTCGCCGCCAGTCCCAAGGTCAGCGTTTTATGCCGTCGATCTCATCGAACGAATTCACGCCGATTCAGAAGGCGACAAGACACTGCGATATGTTCCCACGCTCCGCTGGCGCGGCGACGACGGACTACCCGAGGAAGCCGGCGTCTTTCCTCAGGCCGATAAGCGGCACGGCGAAAACTTCTGCGCTTGGCTGCGTAAAGTGATTCTCGCTGACCCCTCGAACCCGCAACGCGGCTGACCGCGACCTCCCAGGAAGCGTGGCCAATTCGAGCTTTGTCGGAACGCCAATCAGGCCATCACCTGCGGGGGATGCTAGGGCGAAATCAGGCGAATTGGCAGATCACCGAACGGCGCGGAGCCCGCTCCCTACAGATGTCGAACATAGGCACTACCGATTTTGCTTGTCCCGCACCCTGCGATGGACCGCGGGACATTGCAAGGCTTTGCCGCTGGACCTATCATTGCGGTCAAGCGTGCGGTCCCACTTTTCGGCGCGATCCGACAGCCCAATGATGCGGAGGCGATCTTGATGCGCGTCTCAATAAAGCAAACGATTCGTCGATTAGTGCCACTGTTTTCAGGGACGCTGGCGTGTCTGGCCGGCACGCCGGCAGCCGTGGCCGACGATGCCTGGCAATGGTCTTTGCCCGAGGCGGGCGCCGAGCATGAGTACCCTCCGCTGCGAGCCATCCCGCTGGCCAGCGGTAAGCCTGATGGTCTGAAAGAAACCGTCCAGTATCGCGGAGCGTCGCGGCGCTATGCGCAGTTGCGGTATGGCAGTCCGAGTGCCGCTCGCGTGGCGATCGTTGTCGATCAGGTGTCGCCCGGCGAGGTCGATCTGTATGTCGATGCCAACCGCAACCGCACCATCGAGGCCGACGAACGCTGCCAGGGCGAAGGCCGCTTGTGGCGCGTGCCGATGAACGTCGAATATGCCCAGGGCGAGGTATTCAAGCGGATTGGCCGAGCGCTGGTGTTTCGGCTCGGCAGCACAGGACGCACGCTGAGTTATTCTGCCGCCGGCTATCTCGCCGGGCAATTGACGCTCGACGACGGCCAGACCGCTGCGCTGGCCGTGCGGCGGATGGACGGCGATGGCAACGGATTTTTCACCGACCCCCAAGATCGGCTGTGGATCGATCTGAACCGCGATGGCCGCTGGGATCCGCTCAGCGAGCAGTTCTTGTATACCACCATCGTGACCATTGCCGACCAGCGCTACGCCGTGCGGTCCGATGAAAGAGGAACACAACTCAAGCTTTCTCGGCTGGAAGGAACGGGCACGATTCAGCTCGCACTGCCAACCAGATCGGCAGTGCCCGCCAAATCGGTTGCGGCAACCACCGGGCCGGGTACGATCGGCCCGATTGCCGACATCGCCGTCACGCTGGTTGGCCGCGACGGTTCGGCGGTGGCCTTGCGCGGTCCCGAAGCCACTGCCAGCGTGCCGATCGGCGAATACCGCATCAGCGCCGTGGCGGTAACGCTCGACGACCCGGGCGGCGGCCCGCGTTGGAACTTCGTCTTTTCTGACAACCTTTCGGGCGAGGCCAGACGCTGGTATCCGCTCCAAAAAGATGTTCACCTGGCAATTAACCCACTGGAAAGATTTGATTTTTCGATCGTCACCGAGCGGGCTGACGGCAAGTGCCGCCCCGGCGAGGGTCTGGTCTTGCAGCCGAAGCTGCTCACCGCCGACGGACTGTTGATCAATACCTGCTATCGTGGCACGCACGAGACGGGTCGGGGCGGCGTGACCGCCAGCCTCCGTCTGGCCGCCAGCGACGGCGCGGTGCTTTCGATGTCGCAATCGGGCTTCGCTTGAGGGACGTTCTGTGCGCACTCGGTGCGAGTGCCCGACGACCAGTTGGCCGGCCCCATCGATGCCCGCGTCGAGTTTGACAGCGGCCCCTTGGCGGGTCGGTTGTGGGCCGAAACCACGTTCCATGTGCAGCCGGCGACCAACCTGGCCGGCGGAACGCGAGCGGAGGAGTAAACTTCTTTGGCCGATTCCGACAACCTGGTTTTCACCACACCGCCGCCCCGAGGGGCCCAGCCGCTGACGTTCGATCCCGTCGAGGCCATCGCTCATCTCACGCGCGCCGATCGGCGGCTGGCCCGACTGATCGCGCGGGCCGGCCCATTCACGCTGCGGCCCGAAAAAATCCAAAGCCCGTTCCAAGCTTTGCTGCGGGCAATCATCTATCAGCAATTGTCGGGTAAGGCCGCCGCGACGATTTTCGGACGCGTGGCGGCGCAATTTCCGCATCGCCGCGGCATCCAGCCGGAGGCGATTGTCTCCGCCAGCGACGAGTCGCTGCGGCAGGCCGGGCTTTCGCGCGCAAAAGTTTTGGCCGTCAAAGACCTGGCCGCCAAAACGCTCGACGGCACGGTGCCCACGTTTGCGCGGCTGCGGAAAATGGACGACGATGAGATTGTGACCCGCCTGGTCAGCGTGCGCGGCGTCGGTCGGTGGACGGTCGAAATGCTGCTGATGTTCCGGCTTGGCCGGCCCGACGTATTGCCCGTCGCCGATTTAGGCGTGCGGCGCGGCTTTATGCTCACCTACGCCAAGCCCGAACTGCCGATGCCCGCCGAACTGACGCGGCATGCCGAGCGCTGGCGTCCCTTTCGTTCGGTGGCCAGTTGGTATATGTGGCGCGCCGTCGACCTCGAACGCCGCAGCAAGCTCGTGCTGCCAGGCTAGCCTGGGTGCTTCATCAACCCCGCGAAGACCGACCCCGCAACCCTTCGCGTAATCCTTACTTGCAGATCATCCCTTGCAGATGACCATCGCCACCGACTGCCCCATGGACGACTGATTGAGAACCAATGCGGCCGGCGAACTGCCTTTCAGCGGCTGGCGATAGAGGACATTGACCGGACAGGCGGGGTCGGGCTGCTCGTAATTGAGCGTTACCGGCACTTCGCCGGCATCGAGCGCCAGCACACTGACCGCCAGTTCGATGACGCCCGTACCCGCCCCAAGATTGCCAAAAAAGCTCTTGGGCGCCGTCACCGGCACGTCGCCCAGCAAGTCGCGGATGGCGGCGGCTTCGGCGCGGTCGTCGGCCACCGTGCTCAGCCCATGAGCGTTGACGTGACCTATGTCGCGGGGTGTCAGACCCGCGCTGCCGAGCGCGGAGCGGATGGCGCGGCGCGTGGCATCGCCCTGCACGGGCTTGCCGTTGGAGCCGGGTTCGAACGAACCGCCAAAGCCCGCCACCCGCGCCAGAATCTTCGCCCCGCGCGCTTCCGCGTGTCGGCGGTTTTCCAAGATCAACGCCCCCGCCCCCTCGCCGTGGATAAAGCCATCGCGATTGGCGTCGAAGGGCCGCAAAACCTTGGCCGGATCGTCCTCGCGCCGCGAAACGGGCAGCAGGGGGCTGCGCGCCCAGATGATCGGATGAATGCGCGAGCTGGCCCCGCCCGCGATCATGACGTCCGCCGCGCCGCGCTCGATGATCCGCGCGGCCTCGCCAATGGCCGTCAAACTCGATGCCTCGCCCAACGAATGCGAATTGTTCGGCCCCCGCGCATCATGGGCGATGGCAATGTGGCAGGCGGGCATGTTGGGCAGGTACTTCAGCATCCAGAGCGGATAGATTTCGTCCATCGCGCACCGTCCCCACAGTCGCGCGTCGAACCGCCCGTCCGTCGTGCAGCGGCGATAAGCGTTGGCAACCTCGTCCAACTCGCAGTGCATCATGTCGGCGCCAAAGACCACACCCAGCCGCTCGGCGTCGGTGGCATCGGCGGCCAAGCCGGCATCGCTCATGGCCAGGCTGGCAGCCACCACGCCAAACTGGATTTCGCGCGACATGACCTTGAGACTTTTGCGCGGCTTGACGAAGTCTTTGGGATCGAAATCGCGAATTTCTGCTCCGAACGGAAAACCCGTCCCCGCGACATCAAATGCGCTAATTCGGTGGATGCCGCTTAACCGGCCTGCCAATGAGCCCCAAAATGCCGCTCGGCCGATTCCGATAGGGCTGACGATGCCCGCCCCTGTGATGACCACTTCCGGGAGAGGCGACATGCGATCAAGTGATCCCGTGTGGTTGGAGCGAGGCCGCCAGTGAGCGGGCCTGGCCCGGAAGGCGCGGCGAAAGCGTGAGAATCGGTACGGACCTATGCTAGTCGGGCAGGCGCTAGCCTACAAGCGGGCGAATCCGGCAAAGTTGCCACAGCCGGCAAGCTTGCGTTTTGCGTCCCCATCTTGCATATTCTACCTAGACACACAACTGAGAGGCAACAACTGGCACGATCCCTGCACCGGGGCGCAGCCCGTCGGCAGACTGGATCAGGAAGTGCAGCTTATGGTGAAACGAACGTATTGCTCGACGAGCTTTTCGATTCGCGAAGCCCGGGAGATTGTCAAAGATCTCTTCCGCCCGCGGCAGTGGATCTATTGGACCGACTTTCTGCTGTCGTTGGGGATTGGCTCGGCATGTTTCGGGTTGGCCCGCAAGGTTGCCACACCGCTTTCGCTGTTCCAGGGGGTGCTGTTCGTCGTTTCGTGCATTGCTTATTACCGGGCCGCCTCGTTCATTCACGAGTTGGTGCACCTGCGCGACGGCGGATTTCGGGGGTTCAAGTTCGCCTGGAACGCGCTGTGTGGCATTCCGTTTTTGATGCCATCGTTTCTCTATCGCTCGCATCTGGCGCACCACGCGCGCAAGCATTACGGCACGCCGGACGACGGCGAATACCTGCCGCTGGCCACCCGCCCGGCCCGCGAGATCTTGCGGTACCTGTTGCAGCCGTTGGTGATTCCAGCATTGGCGGTCGTGCGGTTCTTGATCTTGGCGCCGATCGCCTGGATCAGCCCGCGGTTTCGGCGTTTTGTGCAACAGCGGGCCTCCAGCTTGGTGATGGATCCCACCTACATTCGTCCCGTGCCCACGTCCCAAGAGCTGCGAAGCTGGCGCGTGCAAGAGGCATGCTGCTTCTTGCTGGCGTTGGCAGTGGCCGTGCTGCTGCTGATTGGCCGTTGGCGCTGGAGCTTTCTATTGCAGTGCTATTTAACGGCGGTGGGTGTGTTGATCCTGAACCATTTGCGGACGCTGGGGGCGCACCGGTTTCGGCACGGCGGCGAAGAACTGACCTTTGTTGAGCAGTTGCTCGATTCGCTGAACTACCCGCGTCACCCCTTGATCTCGGAATTGTGGGCGCCCGTGGGGTTGCGCTTCCACGCGCTGCACCACCTGTTTCCGTCGTTGCCGTACCACAACCTGGCCGCGGCACACCGGCGGTTGATGGCTCGCTTGCCGGCCGATTCGCCCTACCGGCAAACGGTCAGTCCGGGGCTGCTTGCTTCTTTGGCTGATCTTTGGCGCAACGCTCGCGAGTCAGCCCACGCGCCAGGCAACGGTGCCGGCGCCGCTGGTGGGCGCCTGCACGACCGCCGTTTGCCCGTCAGCAGGTTGGTCGACGGCAGGCTGGTCGACGGCAGGTTGGCCGAGGGTGGGGGCTTGGCCAGCGACGGCGATCTAGCCGACGGCCGCAGTCCGGCCGACGACCGGCTCAGTACCGCTGACCGTGGCGCCTCGGTTTCCGGCGTCGGGTAGGCCGCCATCGAAATCGTACATGCGGTACGTCTTGTAATGTTTGGCGCCGCCTTTGCGCAGTCCGCCCAAGGCCAGGGTGTTCGCTTCCGAAACCCACGAAAACTCGGCCTCCTCGACGCCCACTTCCAACGCTTTGGGCACCAGGCTGCGCATCAGCACCAGGCCCAAACCCCATTTCTGGTACTCGGGCACCACGTTGATGCTCAGCACGCGGATGCGCTTGACCGATTTCTTATTGCGCAGCAGGCGAATGAACCCGAACGGAAACAAGCGGCCATTGATGGCGCGAATCCGCGGATTGTAATCGGGCAGCCCGATGACCGCGCCCACCGCCAAGCCGTCGACTTCGGCGATCAGCGCCAATTCGGGAATGAGCAGATGCCGAAGCGAGGCGGCCAAGGCTCGCATCTCGTCGGGCGGCAACGGCACAAAGCCCCACATGGCCACCAACGAGCGGTTGTAGAGATCGACGAACAGCTCGACGTCTTGGCGAAACCGCGCGGTGTCGAGCGGGCGGATGATCGCGTTGCAGCGCTCTTGGGCCTGCTCGGCAATACCGCCTAGTTGGCTCTCGACCTTCGGCAACTGATCGCGGTAGCCGATGTACGCCAATAAGTCGTGTGTCTTGCGGAAGCCGTAGCTCTCCATGAGTTCCGCATAATAGGGCGGATTGTAGGTCATCATAAAGGTGGGCGCGCTGTCGAAGCCGTCGATCAGCAGGCCGCACTCGTAGTTCATCGAAGGGTTGGCAGGTCCTCGCATCTGGGTGATGCCCCGCGCGGCAAGCCACTGGCGTGCGGCGTCGAACAGCGCCTGTGATACCGCCTGATCGTTCACGGACTCGAAGAAGCCAAAAAAGCCGCGGCGTTCCTGAAACACGCGATTGTGCTCGTGGTTGACAATGCCGGCGATTCGGCCGCACACCTGCCCGTCACGGCGGGCCAAAAAGGTCTGCACCTCGGCGTTTTCGTGGAAGGGATGCCGCGTGTATCCGAGCAGCTCCTTCTGATTCATGATCAGCGGCGGCATCCAGTGGGGGTCGTTCTGGTAGAGCGACCATGGCCAATGAATGAATTGCCGGCGGTCGCGCCACGTGGCGACCGGTTTGACCTCGACATTCGACATGGCTGCTGACTCGTTGCTGGCGGCTCGGTAGTCCCGGCCCTGGTGGCCGGCCGTTCTGGTAGTCCCGGCCCTGGTGGCCGGCCCTTTCCCATAAGCTCCCAAGTTTAGTCAGCCGTCCGGCACGGGGCAACTGCGGCTTGTTGGCCTCAAACGGCACCTGCTGTCCTCTGTTTCTTTCTCTTCCAATCAGCCCGGGTCATCGCTATTTGGCGGACATCCGCAGGCCGCCGTCCAGGCGGATGACGGCGGCATTGAGCATCGGGTTTTTGATGATTTCCACGGCCAGGGAGGCAAATTCGCTGGGCCGGCCCAGCCGTGGTGGAAACGCCGCCTGCCCGGCCAGCGACGCACGCACCGCATCGGGCAGGCCGGCCATCAGCGGCGTATCGAAGATGCCCGGGGCTATGCTCACCAGGCGAATGCCGAAAGCGGCCAACTCACGGGCAATGGGCAACGTCATGCCGGCCACACCGGCCTTAGAGGCGGCATAGGCAGCCTGACCGATCTGGCTTTCGAAGGCGGCCGCCGACGAAGTGGTGATGATGACGCCGCGCTCACCGTCTTCTTCCGGCGGGCATTGGGTTTCCGGCGGGCATTGGGTTTCCGGCAAACGCTGCGCGATGGCCGCGGCCGCCAGCCGCACGACATTAAACGTGCCGATCAGATTGACCTGGACGACGCGCGCGAACAGGCCGAGATCGTGTGGGCCGTCGCGCCCCAGCACGCGGCTGCCGGCGACAATGCCCGCGCAGTGAACGGCGCCGGCCAATTCGCCGAACTGCTGGCGGGCCGTTTCAATCGCCTGGCGGGTGCTCGCTTCATCGGTGACGTCGGTCTCGACGAACTGTGCCCGATTGGGCCAGCGCGCGGCGAGCGCCGCGCCGTGCTCACCATTCAAATCGGCAATCACGATGTTCGCGCCCGACTCGGCCAAGCGCTCCACGCACGCGGCGCCCAGGCCCGATGCGCCGCCGGTCACGAGGAATGTTCGCTCTTCAATCCGCATTACAAAAAAGAGGGCTGAGGACGCCGCCGAAAAAATTTGGCGTTTGGCAAAAAAAGTGGTTGCGTAGGTTCCGGCGATCCGCTAAATTGCTTTCAACTCCGTAATGGATGCGGGGTGCTCAGGTCACGAAGGCCGACTGACCGGCATGCCAAGCGCTGCGGTCAGCGACGATTTTCGAGGCCGCGCCAGGCCGATCGCGTCTGGCGCGGCCTTGTCTTTTCTAGGGATGTTAGGATTCCACGCTGCGTTGATTACTGCCTGCGTTGATTTCTATCCTGCGTTGATTTCTATCCTGCGGCGGCGACGGCTTCGGTGACGCGCCAATCGGTCACTTGCAGCTCGACGGAACGACGTCCGCGGAACTCATTAATGATCGGATGAAACGCGATCGACAACGGCGTGTGGGCGGCTGCCAAGTCTTCGGCCCATTCGCCGCCGCCGAAGGCCACCGCGCGCAACACCAGGCCCTGCTGGGCTAGCTTGAGCGCCAGGTGCCGCTCTCCGCCGCCGATCCGCCGCGGCGGCTCGGCCAACGTCACGCCGCTGGTGCAAAGCAAGGGGCGAGGGTTATGTTGACCGAACGGCGCCAGCCGCTCGATTTGGTTCAGCACCGACATGGTCAACTCGCCGAACGATACTTCGGCGTCGATCATTAATTCCGCGGTGCGCTGTTCGTGCGCGATGGCCTCGCCCACGCACTGACAAAACTCGCTGCGGAAATCGTCGAGTTTGCCATCTTCGATTTTCAACCCCGCGGCCGCGGCGTGGCCGCCGTGGCTGAGGAGGTGATGTGTACAAGCAGTCAGCGCCTCGTGCAAATTGAAGCCAGGCACGCTGCGGGCAGAGCCGACGCCCGGCTTGATCCCCAGTTCGTCCAAGGCCACCAAAATCACGGGGCGATGAAACTTATCGACCAGCCGCCCGGCCACGATGCCAATCACCCCCGGATGCCAGCCGCGCTCGGCCAGAACCAGGGCCGCGTCGCCATCGGGGTCGAACTGTTGTTGGGCTTGTTTCAGCGCCGCCAGATAAATGCTGCGTTCCAGGCTTTGCCGGCTGTTGTTCAACTCGTTCAGGTATTCGGCCAGTGCCGCGGCTCGCTCGGGCGCGGCGGTGGTGAGCAGTTCGACGGCCAACTGAGCTTGCCCCAACCGCCCGGCCGCATTCAGCCGCGGAGCGATGGCAAAGCCCAAATCGTCCGTGGCCAGTCGTGGCTTTTGGTCGAGCTGAGCCAACCGCAGCAGCGCGGTGAGGCCGAGGCCCGGACGTTCTTTCAAGGCGGTCAGCCCGTGCTGCACGAGCACGCGGTTCTCGTCCACCAGCGGAACCATGTCGGCCACGGTGCCCAGGGCGGCCAGACCGACCGCGCCAAGCAGGAAATTGCGCATCGAATCGCCGACTTTTTTCGCACCGCTCGCTTGCTGGCAGAGCGCCCAGGCCAGCTTAAAAGCCACACCGGCCCCGCTCAGCCCGGCAAAGGGATAGGCCGTGCCCGGCAAGCGCGGATGAACGATCGCGGCCGCATCGGGCAGCCGCGGGCCAAACTCGTGGTGGTCGGTGATGACCAGATCCAGCCCCAGCGAACGGGCGGTGTCGGTCTCGGCCGCGCTGGCAATGCCGCAATCGACGGTTATCACCAGCTTGGCGCCTTGCGACGCAAGCGTTCGCAGCGCGTCGTGATTCAGCCCGTAGCCTTCTTCGAGCCGGTGCGGCACATAATAGCCTACGTCGGCCCCCAGCAGCCGCAGGCATTGCAGCAGCAGGCTGGTGGCCGTCATGCCATCGACATCGTAATCGCCATAGACAATCACGCGCTCGCGCGCGGCGATGGCCCGAGCGATTCGCTCGACGGCGGCAGGCACACCCGGCAACTCGCTCGGATCGCGCAGTTGCGACAGCTTGGGATCGAGGAACTCACGGGCGCGCGCGGCGTCGTCCACGCCGCGACAGATCAGCAGCCGGGCGACAACCGCCGACACGCCCGCCGCTCGCTCCAGGGCGGCGATGCGTTCAGTCGAATGCGGGTAAATGCGCCACTGCTTGGCCATATCGTCCTGATTCCCAACCGAGTCCGTTCCCTAACCGGTTTCGACGTCCAAAATCGGCATGTGGACCAGCCGCCCTCGGCTGGTTCAGCGATGCCGACTTCGTCGGCAAGGAACAGCCGAGGGCGGCTGTTCCACATGCCGGGCTAGCAATTTCCGATGCTGGATGTCAACACCAGACTTACTGACGAAGGGCTACTTCTTCTTCTCGACGTGGACCGTGTGCTTGCGCAGCCGGGGCGAATACTTGCTGAGCTTCAGCTTTTCGCCGCCCATTTTTCGTCGGATCGTGTAATTATGATCGCCGGTTTCTTCGCAGACCAGAAAGACGGTCTCCACCTTTTTCTTGCTTTTCGCCATGCGCAGGGTTCAGGGTTCAAGGTTCGGGGTTCAGCCGGCAAACCCTCGGCCGAACCAGGAATGTTCGATCTAAGCATACATTCTACCCGGTGAAGGCTCGATTGCACCAGCCCCAGCGTGAAGCGGTGGTGTCCTAATAGTGCGGTGCTGCCGTGCAAAGTGATAAGTGGGTAAGGGGGAGGTCGTGAGACCTCCCCCTCCCCGTTGTCGCTACGAGGTTGGTTCCTCGCATTTACCGGCGTGCGGATTTCCCGCACCGGGCGGCCCCGTGGAAATCGCTCCTTGAGGAGAATGTGGGTTATCC
>JAICLL010000301.1 GCA_025927475.1 Pirellulales bacterium | reverse complement strand
CAAGGGGCCCGTGCCAGCTACACTGCTGCTAGCAAAAACTGCGAAACTTGAACTTAGGAGCGGACGAAAAATAACTTCGCCAGTTTTGTTGGCCCTCACCTAGCCTCTCCCGGAGGGAGAGGGAACTGTAGGACGAAGTTATTTTTCGTCCGCTCCTTAGTTTCTCAACCTATTGCTCAAGGTTTTTCCGATCCTGTCTTTTTGACGCGCCCCCATCGGTGATTCTGCGCAGTGCCCGCTCGGCGTGCCGCGACAGTCGGTCGCCGTTGCCGAACTGGCGGTCTTTGGCGTCGCTCCAAGCGGTCAATGCCGCCGCTGCTTTATGGGCCGCCGGGCCGATATTGCCCAAGGCGTCGATGGCGGCGGCGACGTTTTCCGCCCGGCCTTCCATCGGATCGACGTCGATCAGCTCAACCAGCGCATCGACCGCCACGGCCGCCGCGGGACCCTCGCGGCCGATGGCTTGAATGATCACCGGCACGTGCTTGGGGAGCCGCGTCTGAATATCTTTCGAGCGCAAACACGCCACCAGCAGCGGCGCGGCGCCGGTGAATGGTTGTGTGCCGACAAGCGCATTGACGATTTGGTCGCGAACCTGATTCGTGTCGTTGTGAATCATTTGCTCGATAAAGTATCGCACATTGTCATCCTCGGGGGCGCCATAAACCAAGGCCGCGGCGGCCTGGGCGCGGAGCGATTCATTTTCGTCATCGGCGGCGGCCATCAAGAAGTGAATGTCTCGCCGCTTTAAGCGGTTGCCGTAAAATCCGCTCACCAGCGCCGAGCGGACGGCCGGCGCGGCGTCTTCAAATAATTCGATGATCTCGCGCAGGCATTCGTCGTCGTCGATGCCAATGTGGCCCAGGGCGTTGGCGGCGGCCTGGTCGCTGGCGTTGTTGCCCGCCGGCGCGCGTTTGGCGCGCGCTCGGGCTTGCGCTTGAAGCATCGCGTTGCGATTTGCCGCGCGCCGTTGAGCGGCGGGGCTTTGATGCCTGGCAACTTCCACCAGCGCCGGCAAGGCCGGGCTGGCGTCGTGGCCGATTTGGCCGAGCGCATTGGCGGCGGCGGTCCGCACATCGGCGTTGGTTGATTCCAGCGCCGCGATCAGCGACGGCACGGCCGGTTTGCCCAAGCTGCCCAGCGCCAGACAGGCGGTTTGAACGACCTGGGGGTTATGGCGGACCAGCGCCTGGGCGATTTCGGCCGCGGCCTCTTCGGCAAAGCCATTCTCGCCGAAGGCGGTCAACGCCTGGATGGCGGCCATTTCGGTCTGCGGCTCGAGATCGTAGCGAAGCTGCTCGCTCCATTGCTCGAAATTTTTTCCGCCGTAGCGCAGTTTGTGCCGTTCGTCGAGTGGCGGCGCCGCTTCCGGGGCTGCGGTGGGCAGCGCGTCTTCGGCAGCGATCGAGCTCTGCGGCGTCATTGCCAGTCCGGCGGCGCAGATCGCCGCCGCCCAAGCTCGGTTGATGCGATGCCCTCGATCGGTCGGGGTCGCTGGTTGCAAGTTGGTTGCCATACTTGTCTGCGCCATCGTGAAGGTTGAAGGCCGCCGGTAGACCAGCGCGAGCGCCCTTCAGCTTACTCCACGGCAAACCACGCTGAATAGCGATTGGCCCTGAACCTTGCGGCGGGGGCCTTTGTCACGGTAAAACGAGAAGGCGGGCGATTAGCTCAGTTGGTTAGAGCGCCACGTTTACACCGTGGATGTCGGGGGTTCGAGTCCCTCATCGCCCACTCCCGCACACGTTCCGGCCACCCTGGCTAGTGCCCCAGTTCAGTAACGAGCAATTCAGCCGCTTGCTCGTGGGCGCGTTCGGCCTGTTCATGAAGTTCTTCGATCAGCCGCTGGAGATTGGCGGTGACCCGCGCCCGAAAGCAACGCGCCGGAGCCGCTGACGCCGAAGCGGTGGCAAGTTGGTCCGCCGCGTGCGGAATCGCACTGCCCGTGGCGAACGTGAGCCGGCGCGCCCAGCGGTCCCAGTCGAGGGCGCCGCCAAAACGCGGTTCATCGGCCACGGTGACGCGCCATCGTTGCTTGCCATTGGCCATGGGCGATGCTGATGAGTCTTGGACGTTGGAAATAGGCGAGTCCGCAGTTTGGGCAAAGCACGCGGTTGACTGATTACTGATTCTTTCGGCACAAAGCGCCCACCGCGCTCAGTCTCCTTCGGCGCAGCCCGCGCATTTCGCCAAAACTGCCGCAAGCCCGACGGCGTCTAGTCGCCGCAGCGTTCAAGCCGACCGGGGGTTGGCCAACACCTTGGCCAGCGCCTCGACCAGAAAAAAGTCGCCCCACATCACCGACTCGTCGACGCCCAGGTTCTTGCGCGTGTGGTAGACGCCGTGCTTCAACACCCCTTGCCAGCCTGGCGTGTCGATGGCCAGGTATTCCGGTTCCACCAGCCGATCGAGCATGGCCAGCGCGGCGGCGCGATAGCGTTCGGCTCGCTCGAGCGACTCGGTCTGCGCGGCCAGGTCCCACAGGCCGCAAGCGGCGATCGCGGCCGCCGAACTGTCTTTCTGCGGTCCCCAAGGCAGCGGCTGCGTCAGATCGGCGCGGAAATCCCAATAGGGAACTCCGTCGGGCGGCAGATTCGCCAACCAGAACGCCGCGTTGCGCTCGCTGACGTCCAAAAACTCTTGCCGGCCAGTCAGGGCATAGACCTGGCTATATCCATAGAGCGACCAAGCCAGGCCGCGCGCCCAGGCGCTGTCGGGCCGCCAGCCTTGGTGCGTCTCTTCCCGCAGAAACTCGCCGCTGGTCGCATCGAAGATGCCTTCGTGCGCCGTCGAGCCGTCGGGCCGCACCAGCCGATTGCGCGTCGTACGGCAATGGGCCAACGCAATTCGCTCCAACTCCGCATCACCGGCCTGGTTCGCCGCAAAAAAGATGAGCGGCACGTTCATCATGATGTCGATGAACAGCGACTCGCCAGCGACGAACGAGCGCAGATATTCACCCCGCGGCATAAACCGCATTGCCAGCGTGCGACCGGCCTGAATGAGCACGGCAAGCAATCGCTCGTCGCCGGTCTCTTCGAACCAGGGGCGGTAGGTGTTGAGAAAAATGAATCCCAGGTCGTGTACGTCGCGGTCGAATTGGCGGTGTTCGAGCAGCCGCGAGTAATGCTCTGCCCGTTGGCGCCAGGCCGGATCGCGTGTGAGCCGAAAGAAGTGCCACATCAGGCCGGCGAAAAACCCGCCGGTCCAATCGGTCCACAGCTCGCCGGCATGCTGCCAGCGGCCCTCGACGGTATAAATGGGAAAGTAATCGGGCGTGCGCTCGATGGTGGCGGCCACTTGCCGTTGGGCAAACTCGAACGCCTGTTGATAGCGGTGGCCACGGTGGCTCAGAAAAGTTTCAACCACGTGTTGGTTTTCCGACTCCGTTTTTGTGGAGATAAGGGGATGAAGGAAAGAGACGGGGGGATAAAAACAGAAAAAGCTAGTAGGGTGGGCCGCGCGCAGCGAGTCCCACCATTTTTCCCCCCCGACGATGGCGGCGCCGCGCCGCGCTATAACGGTGGCACCCGCACCGCTCGCCCCACCCTACGGGCTGTGACGCAACTT
>JAICLL010000074.1 GCA_025927475.1 Pirellulales bacterium | reverse complement strand
GATCCTTCGCTCCGCGAGCTTAGCATTTGACATGTCTTGTCCATCCTTGAACTTGCGTCCTACGAGTAAACCAAATCCCGGCCAGATACATTACTCGGCCCAGCCGACTCCTGCAAACCCGTTCCTGCGCCCTATAAGCAAGGGCCGGCGACGCCGCCCGAGACAGAAATGCCCGGGGGCATTATAATAGGCTTTGCTGTCACGCCGACGTCACGAGCTTGCACATGCTTCGACCCTTGATGCCCTACGCTCAACCGCAGCTAGAGACGGGTGACCGACTCGATCAGGCCACGTTCCATCGCCTCTACGAGGAAATGCCCCGCGGCTTCAACGCCGAGCTCATCCAAGGAACCGTCATCGTGCCGTCGCCACTGCGAACGAACCACGGCAAATACCATGCGCTGGTCTTGACATGGCTGGGTGTGTATTACGCGGAAACGCCGGGTGTCGATCTTGCCGATAACGCGACGGTGCTGCTGCCGCCCGACGGCGAGCATCAGCCGGACGCCTTGTTGATTATCAAGCCCGACAGCGGCGGTCAGACTCGCGACGACGATGGTTATTTGGCCGGCGCGCCGGAATTGATCGTCGAGGTTGCTTCAAGCAGTGTCTCTTACGATTTACACTCCAAGTACGATGCTTATCAATCGCAAGGCGTGCTAGAGTATGTGGTGGTGGTGCTGCGAGAGCGGGAGGTGCGTTGGTTCGTGCTCGATCAAGGCCGGTTTGTTCAGCAGTCCGCCGATGGAGATGGTATCTTTCGCTCCAAGATATTTCCGGGGCTGTGGCTCGATGCGGCTGCCCTATTGGCTGGCGATGCCCGACAGATGCTGGAAGTCGTTCGGCGCGGAATCGCTACGCCGGAACACGCCGCCTTTATCGGCCGGTTGAAGGGGTAGGATGCCCTCGAGGTCTTCAAAACCTATACGGCGTGCGCTGGGGTCGGCCAAGCAATCCGTTCGCCTCGGCATCATCAAGGCATTGTTCACTCGCCGGATCCCAGCGAATCGGCCGGCCCAACCGCATCGAAATGTTGGCCAAGTGGCAGGCTGTGGCCGTGCGGTGTTGACTGGCGACGTCGGACATCGGGCGCTTGGCCGAGCGAATGCAGTCGAAGAATTCGAGCAGGTGAATATAGGTGGCGGTTCCCCAGTAGCGGGTGTCGTTGTCAAGCCGCAGCGAATCGGCCGGCAAGGGATTGCGCGCGAGCCGCTCGACCGGTTCGCCTGTGAGCCGGCCGCGGTTGACAAAGATGCGCCCTTCGTCGCCCTCAAACAAAATGCCGTTCTCGGTCTCACTGAGCCGGACGCGCACCTCCACACCACCGGCGTACTTCAGATTGACGTCAAACTGGCGCGGCGTATTGTAGCCATTGGGCACGTCGGGCAGCTCCGCCCGTCCGTCGATGTGCAGCGGCCCAGAGTCTTCGACGCCCAGCGCTCGATGGACAATATCCAAATGATGCGCGCCCCAATCGGTCATGAAACCGCCACTGTATTCAAACCACCAGCGGAACGGATCGTAGCGCTGTTTGCAAAACTCAACCCACGGCGCCTGCCCGAGCCAAAGATCCCAGTTCAAATCGCCCGGTACGGGAGAGATGGCAAAGGGTCCGCCGCCGGACGCGGCGGGCAGCGAACCGGTGGGCAGCGTCACTTCGACGCGCCGCATGGCGCCTAGTCTTCCGTTGCGCACCAACTCGCAGGCCGTGCGGAACCGCCAATCGCTGCGCTGCTGCGTGCCCACTTGCACCACGCCGCCGGTCTTGGCGGCAGCGGCCACGAGCGACCGCCCTTCCGCCACGGTGAGCGTAAGCGGCTTTTCGCAATAGACTGCCTTGCCGGCCCGCAATGCCGCCAGCGTGATGGCCGTATGCCAATGGTCGGGCGTAGCGACGACCACCGCTTCGATATCGCCGCGATCGAGCACTTCCTGATAATGCTCGTGCAGCGTGGCTTGCGAACACGCCGCGTCGCGCACCTGCTGGGCGCGCCGACGGTGCACGTCGCACACCGCCACCAATTCACCGCAGCGACGGTGCAGCCGCGTCCAGCGCGCCTCCCGGGCAAGCTGCCGCCCGCGTCCGCCCGCTCCGATCAACCCCAAGCGAATCGGATCGCGCGTCGCCGAAAACCAGCCGGCGCCCGCGCCAGCCGCAACGGCCGAGCCCGCGGCGGTCTTGAGAAATAGTCGGCGATTGAGAAGTTTTTGCGTCATGTGATAGTTCGTTAGACACCCCGATCAATGCCCTACGGCGTCTTCCCTTGGCAATTCGTAACACGCGGCTTCATGATCGTTGCGCACTACCAACCATCCGCCGGCCAAGGCCGGATAATTCCATGTCTTTCCGTCCAACGCGGCAAACCGGCCAAGCTCACGATGCATCTCGGGATTCACTGCGACAAGGACCACTTCGCCCGATTCTGCCTGAATCAGCAGCAAGTCGCCCACCAGCAGCAATTGGCCGTGTCCATAGCGCCCCGCGCGCCAACAGCGGCGGCCGTCAGCCAGATCGATGCACGCCAGCACGCCGTCATCGAGACCATAGACAAATCCGCCGCCGATCACCGGGCTGGAGAATTTGCACTTCAAACCGCGGCTGGTCCAAAGCGCCTCGGCCGTCCACCGACCATTCACGCTTCGCACCGCCACCAGAGCGCAGCCTTTGCCATAGCCGGTCGAAACCAAGATGCGGTCGCCACCGACCGGCAGCGGCTGAGAACAATTCGTGTCTTGGCTGTTTGACCACGGAAACGTCCAGAGCACATCGCCGGTTTCTGGGTCGTGCGCCGCCAGTCCGGGGCGATTGAAGACGACCACTTGACGCCGCCCGGCGAACGACGAAAGCAACGGCGAGCCGTACGCCGCCGGATCGTCGCCGCCGCGAAAGAGGCGCTTGCCGGTAAGTCGATCGTAGGCGGCCAGCGAGCGGCCGTGAGCGCCCCCCACGCTGACGACGACGGCGGCGTCAACGATCAGTGGCGAGCCGCTCAGCCCGTGAAACAGATTGCTCGCGCCGTTGTCAGACAAAACATCGACTGACCAGCAATGGCGACCGGTCGCCGCATCGAGACAGTTCAGGATGCCGCTGGCGCCGAGCGAATAGACGTAGCCGTCGGCGGCCGTCGGCGTGGCACGTGGTCCATCGCCGCCCATCGCGCTGCGAAAACAGGCGGCGTCGGCATGGGACCAGCATTCGTGTCCGGTGGTCAGTTCATAGCAGACGATGGTTTCTTGATTGCCGCGCTGCTCTTGCGTAAAGGCCCGAGCACCGGAGACGGCGAATCCGCTCGATCCGCCGCCGACACGCATTCGCCAGACCAGGCGTGGCGGTCGCGACGACCAGTCGCGCGCCAACCGCACGCGTTCGATGCTCGCCATCCCATGGTGTCCGCGGAAACAGGGAAAGTCATCTCCGCCGGTTGCCGCGGCCTTGGTGGTTGATTCCCCGGTAATCTCGACCTTGACCGCCGCTTCATCGCTCGAAATCGTTACCATCCTGTTATCCCAACTCGCGGCACGCGCCAGGTTCGAGGCCCTGCAGGCCACCAGCGGCCTTCCGAAACCATCGGCGCCGCGCATTTCGACGCCGGCAAACCACGCGGCCAGCGGCAGCAGCGAGACGGCAAACCGCCTGAGCCTGCTGGACCATGTCAGTGAAGTGCAAAGCATTGCCATCCACCCGCCGAGCCAAGTTGTGGTGCCCAGATAGGCGAGCATGACGCGCGGATCGTCACCCAGCGGGCTGACACGCCAATGCCAGCAGAGGGCATGCGTCGCGCACCATGCGGCGGAAAGGAAAAACCACGCCCGGCGGCCTACTTGTCGCCGCGGCGGCCCACAGAGCGTGCGGCAGAGCAACGCGGCGATCGCGGCCAGGGCCACGGTAGCCGCCGGCCACTTCCATGCCGCCACCCCGAATTGCAGCCAGCGCGTCAGCGTTGCACTCCAGGCCCACGGCAAGCCGACAAAAGCAACCGCCGCCATCGCCAGCCATGCGGCCTGCCGAAAAACAGGCGCCATTCCGTTCGCTGGCGCCAGCGCGATTCGGATTCGTGCAAACCAGGCAAAGGATGACCGCTTCACGCTGGGGCTTCTAGCAGGTGTAGTCAAACCGGACAAGACCGACCCATCCGGTCTTGCGCGAAACAGGCCGCGACGCTATGATCCGCCACCCCGTCACCAGACCCAGAGTAACCTTCAGCCGTGGAGCACCAGCTTCGACTCACCGACGTTGTGCCGCGAAGCCGCGGCGCGCTGGCGCTGCT
The DNA here is from genome assembly GCA_025927475.1 of Pirellulales bacterium. Lineage (GTDB taxonomy): Bacteria > Planctomycetota > Planctomycetia > Pirellulales > JAICIG01 > JAICLL01. The sequence continues at coordinate 25,822 of JAICLL010000074.1, read as the reverse complement.
ATTTGCAGCCGGACTGGCCATGATTGCCGGCCTGGAGGCATTGCACACTTGCCAGGCCCGATTGGCACATCTGACCACCGATGGGCACGTGGCCGCCTTCGATCTCGACGGCGAGGGAAGTCTGGCCGTTTGGTTCTCGACCGCCACGCTCGAACTGGCCGCTCTGACGTCCGTGCTGGCCTGGGCCATCTGCCGCCGCACGCCCGGCAGCCGCGGCCACGGTGTGTTGCTGGTCGCCGCCGTTTGCTGGCTGGTGATGAGCATCGATGAATGCGCCAGCCTCCACGAGGCGTTCAAGGAACTGATGGCGCACAGCACCGGACATCGTCTGCTGGGCGACGGCACGATTTGGTGGGTGATGGGCTACGGTGCGGTATTATCGGCGGTGGGCTGTCGGCTGCTGTGGGAGTTTCGCCGCTCCATTGACGCCGCGCTTTGGCTGTTGGCCACCGCAGCGGTTTATGCCTTAGCGGTGGCGGCAGAACTGGAGTGGATCATTCCCAATAAAGGCCAGACGAGCGTGATGCTCGAAGAAGGCTGCGAGATGCTCGGCAATCTCTGCCTGTTGCTCTCGATGGTATGTCACGCGCGCTATGCGGCCTGCGCGGCCGAAGCCGCGGGTCTTGAAGCCCCGCTCGCTGCTCGACGGCGAGCGGCGTAGACCACATACCACTCGCTTTCCCATGACCGCGCAAGGTCATTTAAGAGTCAGGACAGGCTACTGCTGCGTTTCGCTGCGCATCGTGCAGGTGGCCGAGAGCGTTGTGGCATCGAGGGCGGCCGAAGAATGCAGCCAGCTTACCGCGGAAAAGGGCACTTCAATCGTCACCGACACCGGATCGCCGTTGAGAGCCGAGCCAGGTGGATTGGGGGACACCGTCACCGTGGCGCCGGAGATGGAAGACGCCGCTAGACGATCGTTGGCGGCGGTGAGCGCATCGGAAGTTTGCGCACCGGCGCAGACCGCCGCCCGCACGCCCTCGCGGGCCGCTTCGTTCACCACCTGTTGCACCACCAGCATCCGGCCATACTCGATCACGCCCAACAGGAGGATCAGAAACAGCGGTGCGACCAGCGCAAACTCGACCGCCGCCACGCCGCGGCGCGGTGGGGCGGGTCGCCGCCGCCGACGCGGGCGAAGGTTCTCGGCAGTTGCGGGCATTCGCATCTCCTGTGGGTTCGCAATCGCCAGGCAGGCGGGTCACCTGCACCACAATACCCTACGCCACGCGGCAGCAGGGCTAATACCCTCTGCGACGCGGCAGCAGGGCTGCGGCCGGGCACGCCGGCGGTTGCAACACACCTAACGATTATGCGGCCTTGGCTCGCGTTTGCCGCGGTGAAGTGGCAACGAGCCGCCGCCAGCCCCAGCAGTGTGGCGTAGGCTTGCGAAAGGACATTTCAGTACTCTTTTACCAAGTGCTTTATGTGGTCCGTGAAAAAACGCCGGCGGTGGTTTGTCGAGCCGCGAGTGCAAGGCGCCTTCATGCTGAGGGCCGCTCTGTATTGGTTCTCGTGCATGATTTGCCTGACCAGCCTGACGTCAATTTGGAACAGCATCACGCGACAGGCCGATTTTTTCGGATTTCAGTTGCCCGGTGGCCTGCCGCTCTGGGTCATTCCGCCGCTGGCTTCGCTCTTATTCCTGCCTATGGTGATGTACGACATGGTGCGGCTGAGCAACCGGCTGGTCGGCCCCATCTTGCGGCTGCGGTCGGCCATGCGGGGCGTGGCTCAGGGGCGCCCCGCACCGGCCATTGCGTTTCGCGAGGGCGATTTTTGGCGCGATTTCGCCGGGGAGTTTAACGCCGTCGCCGATCGCGTGGCGATGCTCGAGCGGGCCTTACGAGCGGCGGAAGCGCGGCTGCGGGAACGGCCCGATACGGTAATCGATGAGCCCGCGTTCGCGGCCGGATCAGCCCATGAGCAATAACTTGGCGGAATTTGCCTCGTCCCCAATAAAAAGCTACGTATTGATTGGTCACATTGGCCCATATCACTGCAAACCGAAACGGCAAACCGATCGTGAGGTCGGGACGCAAAGCCATGGGGCTCGCTAGAGCTTGCCAGGCTACCGAAGTTTGCAACCGGAGGTTGCAAATGAACGCGTTGGTCGAACCGTTACCAGAGGCCGAGCAAGCGCCGCCCGCCGCCGCGGGTGATTCCGCGGGGCGTCGCTCGTCGCATCGCCGGCGAACGCACCGCGATCGTCGCGGCGCCGTCGTCGTGCTCACGGCGTTTTTGATGGTGGCCCTGCTGGGCTTGGTGGCCCTGGTCGTCGACTTGGGCTATTTGATGCTGGCCCAGACTCAATTGCAAGAAGCCGCCGATTCCGCAGCTCTGGCCGGCTCGGCGGTGCTTGCCCAAGGACCGGCAGCCGCCCGGGCCGAGGCCCAGCGGTTCGCTTCGCTCAACATGGTCGGCAAAACGCCGGTGACCATCGACCCCATTCACGACGTCGTCTTGGGCCACTGGGATTCGGTCGCGCACACGTTTGTGCCGCTCTCAGGCGCCGATGAATCGCTGGCCGATAGCATTCAGGTGACCTGCCGGCTGGAACAAAGCGGTGGCAACCCGCTGTTTTTCAGCAGCCTGTGGGGAACGCAAACCGCCCATCCCGCCGCCGTGTCGCTGGCTCAGTCGCAATGCACGCAGTGCGGACCGTTCATCGGGGTAAACGAAGTCTTGATGCTTGGCGACGCACGCACCGATAGCTACAGCTCGTGGGCCGGGCCGTATTCCGCGGCCACGGCAGGCGCGCAAGGCAGCATCTGCAGCAACGGGCCGATCGGCCTGGTCGGCAACGTGGCAGTTCGCGGTGACGCGCATCCAGGGCCAGGACAGGCAGTGAGCAAGGTCGGGCACGCCAGCATCACCGGCTCGACCGCGCCGCGCACCAGTGCGATGCAGTTGCCGCCCGTCAATTTTGGCACGGCGGCGATGCTCAACGACAACCAAAACATTCCCATGACGCTGTTGGGCAAGAACCCGCTTGACGGCCAGGGCGGCTTGACGCTCAAAGCGCACGACACTCTTACGCTGCCGCCCGGCACGTATTACTTCAGCTCGGTGAAACTGATTGGTTCCAGTTCGTTGGAAACCAGCGGCCCGACCACCATCTATTGCACCGGCAGTTTCGACTGCGGCGGTGGTTCGTTGGTGAACGCCACGCAACTGCCCCGCAATTTGCAAGTTTATTGCACGGGGCCGCTCTGCACCTTGTCCGGCAACAGCGATTTTTATGGCACGATCTACGGCCCGTCCACGCGACTGGTGATTCTCGGCACGGCCGACTTTTACGGGACGTTGGTCAGTTCCGACCTGGTGGTGATTGGAAATCCACGCCTGCACGCCGATCAATCGCTCGGCCCATTGCAGGGATGCGTTCCTTTCCCGCGGATCGTCAACTGAACCCAAACCAACCAGAAAAAGCGAGGATCGGCACGTGGCTAGACCTCTGGTAGTTTTATTGACGGTCGTGCTGTTCGAGTGCGTGGCCGCGGTGGTTTTTGGACGTTTGCGTCTGGCCCCGCACGACAGCGAGGCAGTACCGCACGCGGTCGTGCCGGACACTCTGCTCGACTTTGGCGAAGTGCCGGCCGGGCGCCCGCTGACCGCGCATTTTCCGGTCGAGAATCACGGCGCTCGCCGATTGGTGCTGACGCAGCTTGATGCGAGCTGCGACTGCATCCGCGGAGATCGGCCCGAGATTGTGGTTGGCGCCGGCGAATCGAGCGATATCCAAGTACGGCTGGAGACCGAAGAGTTATCGGGTCCGATGCAGCTTGACCTGCGATACGCGACCAACGACCCCATCTTGCCGACGATCGCCGTGCGCGTCTTGGCCGACGTCACCCGCGGCGGGGCTCGCTAGTCCCCCGGCTGCGGCCTGTAGTGTGCGTAGGCGCCATTGGCGTTGAACGTCAAAACCAGGCGTCGGCTACAAAACCAGCGGTTTGCCGCGGCGGGTCGCAAAATTGTTGACGGGCGTACCTAAGGCTAAGTACACTAAAGGGTTGCTAGATTTCAGCTCCCCGTCGCTATTGGATCATCGGTTTATGCTGTCTCATCGTCTGCATCGGACCGTCTGCCGGACCCTCGTGGGGATCGCCGTGGCCATCGTTGCGTCTGCGCCGTCGCTGGCCCAGTCGCGTACGCCCGGCAAACGCTCGGCGGGCAATTCGCCTGCCGCCGGGCAGTTCCGTGCCTTGGCGCCCGGCGTCGAAGTGACCATTCCGCCCGACCACGACGTGGCCGCCACCTTTAGCCGCCACGACCTGGTCGAAGTGCTGGCGGTCGATCCTCAATATGGCGAACGCGAGTATTCCAAAGGCCGCTCGCTGGCCAAAGACGTCGTCTTCACCCGCAACATCTGGTGCCTGGAGCTCAGCTTCAAGCCGATGCGGATGATCATGGTCGACATCCCCACCAAAGAGGGCCGCTTCGAGCGAAAGCAAATCTGGTATTTGCTCTACCGCATCAAAAATACCGGCAAAGAGGCCGAGCGCATGGTCTCGGAAGACGGCGAAATTCGCTCGTCGGTGGTGGATGCGGGCCAGCCGGTGAAGTTTGTCCCGCGCATCTGGCTGGAGAGCTGGGATACCGGCAAGGCGTATCTCGACCGGCTGATTCCGGTGGCGATTCCCGAAATCGAACGACGCGAAGACGCCGCTCGCCGACTGCTGAATGCCAAACAGCTACATCCCGAGGCGCCCGCCCGACTGCTCAACACCATCGAGATGGAGCGCGAGATTCCGCCCAGCCCCGAGGGCCAAGATCTGGGCGTGTGGGGCGTGGCCACTTGGGAAGACATCGACCCGCGCACCGATCACTTTTCGGTTTATTTCCAGGGTCTTACCAACGCCTACCAGTGGGAAGACGCTAAACAGGGCGATGCGTATGTCTACCAGAAGGGCGATCCCTTGGGCACGGGCCGCAAGCTGCTCGAAAAAACGTTGCGGCTGAATTTCTGGCGGCCCAGCGATAAGTATTACGAGCACGAGAGCGAGATTCGCTACGGATATTACGAGCACCCCGGCCTGGAGCGGTTTCATCTGGCGCCCGACGAGCGGGTTGACTACCTTTGGATTTATCGGTAAAAAGCGTAATTCCTGATGAAGGTGGGAGATTACGCACCATGGCGCATAAAAAGGGACAAGGCTCCAGCCGAAACGGGCGCGACTCGAACGCCCAGCGGCGGGGCGTCAAGAAGTTCGGCGGCGAGCAGGTTTGGGCTGGCAATATCCTGGTTCGCCAGGTGGGCAACCGCTTCTTTGCCGGCAAGGGCGTCGGCCAAGGCAGTGATTTCACGCTGTTCGCGCTGGTCGATGGCTATGTAAAGTTCGACCAAGGCGGCCGCCGCATCAACATCGCCGATACACGCGTGTAAGTGCGATGTTTGTCGATCGCGTCCGAATTCAGGTGCAAGGCGGGCGGGGCGGCAATGGCTGCGTCAGTTTTCGGCGCGAAAAGTACATTCCGCGCGGCGGCCCCGACGGCGGCGATGGCGGCGACGGCGGCAGCGTGGTAATTGTGGCTGAGCCGGGCGTCGATAGTCTGGCCGCCCTTTCGCATCGCCGGCATTGGACCGCCCACAACGGCGAACCCGGCAGCGGCGCCAATCGCCATGGACGCAGCGCGCAAGACATCACGCTGCGCGTGCCGCCGGGCACCATCGTCTACGATGCCGCGGGCGGATTTGTCTTGAAAGATCTGGCCGTTCCGGGAGACAGCGTCATCGCGGCCCGCGGCGGCGGCGGCGGCAAAGGCAACACACGCTTTAAGTCGTCCACCAACCGCGCCCCGCGCGAGGCGACCGAAGGCGACGACGGCGAATCGCGCGAGCTGGTCCTCGAACTCAAGGTGATTGCCGACGTGGGCTTGATCGGCAAGCCTAATGCTGGCAAGAGTACGCTGCTCAGTCGGCTTTCTCGAGCCAGGCCCGAGATCGCCGACTATCCGTTCACCACCAAGTTTCCGAACCTCGGGCTGGTGCAAATCAGCTATGAGCGATCGTTTGTGCTGGCCGACATTCCGGGGCTGATCGAAGGCGCCCATGCCGGCCACGGGCTGGGGCACGAGTTTTTGCGGCATATCGAGCGGGCCGGCATCTTGGTCCATCTGGTCGAGCCGCAGCCGGCCGATGGCTCGGACCCGGTAAACAACTATCGCGTGATCCGCGAAGAGCTAAAGCGATACAATCCCGCTCTGATCGAGCGGCCGGAAATTGTGGTGATTTCCAAGGCCGAGTTGCCCGAGGCTGGCGAAGCGCGGCAGCACCTTGAGCAGGAACTGGGCCGCCCGGTGTTGGCCCTTTCGGCGGTGACCGGGCAAGGTTTGGACAAGCTCGTGCAGGGCGTGGCAAGTGAATTGGATTCAGGCCATCGCCCTCAAGAATCGTCGAGCGTCATCCGAAGTACATCGCGAGCATAAGTTCTGCCCTTGAGGCGGGTTTCCGAGAATGCGGGCTCGCCACGACACCGCTGAAGGGCATCGACGACTTCCTGTGACACGAGTCCATTAGAGCACGTCGAACGCCAAGCAAAACAGGTCAGCGCGTATACCGGCTACTCGATGCAAGGTAAGATGCCAATCACGGCTTCGCGCCACGACCTCGTCGACGCTGCCGGTAGCGATCACATCGAATACAAAGTAGAGATCATCAGCGACTTCCGGGTCATTCTTTACTTTGACGGTGATTTCACCGGGAAAAAGCACCAAGGTAAACGCGACAACCTGTCGGTAAAGCTCACGCAACTGCGTTTCCTGGAGCCGTTCGATGCCTAGCCTCTCGGCGGCGCTTACGAATTCATGCACCACTTGGTCGCACTCATGTTGCTATGCCGAATTTGCGGGTAGCCAGTAGGCTGCTCAAAGGTGTTTCGCGCCGCCGCTGGCGCAGTTATGATCTTATCCTACTTACCAGCCAACCGTTGACCTAGCTCATGCGGGACCGGGTGCATGTCGAAGCCGCGATTTACGCTCAGCGATTTGTTGCTGTGGATCAGCCTGGCCGGGCTGATCGCGGCGGTGATTGCACCCATGTACCGATCGATGCGCCGCAGCGCGACCGGCGACTTCGTTCGGGCACTGGCCATATCCGACGACGGCGGCGCCGCGGCTGCCCTGTTTGGCGACGGCACGGTGCGCGTTTGGAAAACTGCCGGCGGAAGCTTAGTGGCAACGCTTCAATCGACCGCGGGCAGCGAACCAAGCGTGCCATACCATGCTGCCGGCATATCCATCCTGGCCATTTCCGCCGATGGCAAAACGATTGCCGTTGCGCTTCAGGCACGCAATACGCCGGCAAGCGTGATCGAAGTGTGGGACGCCGCGAATCAAAAGGTCGTCGCCACACTCGCGGCGCCGAGTCATTGCAACGTGGCCTTGGCGCCCGGTGGTGACCGCGTGGCATGGTCGGCGCCCCGCGCCGCGGGGCTCTATGGACCATCGCTAGGCGTCTCGCCGGGCGTCGCACTTGTCGGTTCGCCAAAATGGCTTCCCAGCGATTGTGCGCCGGTGTTTTCGCCTGACGGGCAGTTAGTCGCGCTCCGTAACGACGCAGGCAAGATTGTGCTGTTCGAGACGTCCACTGGCCGCATGCAAGCCGAGTTAGATATTCGGCTGCCGCCCTCGCAGGTATCGATGGCATTCTCCGCGGACGGCAGCAAGCTGATTGCCATGCTTGACGGCATGTATTGCGAATTCCAAGCTGATGCGGCGATAAGGAAAGGTTGGGATTTCTCAAACTCGCGGCGCAAATCGGCCAACGTCGTGGGACTGACGTTTGCGACGTCGATTGCGCTGCTGCCCGGCGACCGAAACTTAGCGGTGATCGACGCCTTCCAAACGCTGTCGTTCATCGACCGACGGACGGGCGAGATTCGCGAGGCGGGAGCCGCGCAATATCTGGCCGCCGCGCGGCGCGGAAACGTTTTTGTCACGTCCGACGGCGACCGCATCGATGTCTGGGACGCCGCGGAGCAAGCGGTTCGACAATCACTTTGGGATCAATCATCGCATGTACCGAGGTTGGTGCTGTTTGCTGTGTTTCTTATGTGGGTGGTCATTTATAGCCATCGAAAGGCAAGGAAGCGGCTGCGGCCCTGCGCGATCTGCGGGCAACCGTTTGTGCCGCAGAAGAAGCAATCGGACGTCTTGGAGTGCGAGAAATGTCGCCGGCGGGTCCGCCAAACGAGCCCATCGGCCTCCCAGCCAAAGCGCGCAGTTTGGATGCGGCGCCTGCCTGTCGTCGCTTACCTCTGCTTCCTTTTATTCGCCCTCTATCGGATTCGTGATTGGCTTTCGTCAGTCGCCGCAACCGTGCTAAGTGTTGCGATCGTGCTGGCGCTGTTGGTCGGCCTCGCGCTCGCGAAGTTGTACCTCAAGCGCAGACGGACGCTCGGCGAGAAATACGACCTGCGGCTCGCCGATGAGTGCGCTGGCGCCTGCGGAGATGTTCATCAGATCGCAAACCTCGTCGTCTGGTCAGCCGCGCCGAGTACGCTGCCCGAGCATTTCGAGTCCCAAATCAGTTTTTGCCGGCAGCGCCTGCAAGCGGTGCTTGGCCAAAACGTTCCACCACCGGATGGGATGCGAGTACTCATTTTTGCAAATCGCCAGCAGTTGGCGCGGTATTGCGCTCAGCTAGGCCATGATCTTGGCAGTGGGCCGCGTTTTAACGGGGTCTACCTGTTTGCGCCGCTGCGGCGAATTGCCATTGCGGAGCGTGAGTTCCTTGAGCAAACCGCCGATCCCCCGATGAGACTGCGGGGCCTCCTTCTCCACCGATTGATCGAGGGGTGTGACCGGCGGTTACAGCAGGGCTGGTTAACGAGCGGCCTTGCTTCAGCTCTCGCTCGGAATGACGGCGATGGCGCTTTATGCTGGCTTCAGCGTCCGATGAAAGCCGCGGTATTGGCGGGGCACACGCTTGGCCCCAGCGAGCTATTTCAGCGCCGGTTCGGAACGACGATACGGCGGCTCCGTCGGCAGGGCGAGCCCGTGCTGTACGCTTGGGTCAACCAGTTTCAGGTGCAAGCGTGGTCATTCGTCGAGTTTCTCTGCGGTCGTGGTTCGACGCCCGAGCGGCGTTTGGCGTTCCAGCAGTTCTGGGCCGATCCGCAGCGTCACCGTCAAACGGCGAATTGCCTGGCCCTTCATTATGGCTTGCCGACCGACGAACTATTTCACCAGTGGCGGTTGTGGGCCGAGAGCCAAGAGCCGGGCGAGCACCAGGCTCCGCCCGCAGGTTTTGCCGCTTGGATGCGTCGCGAGCCGATCGCCACGATCGTGAATGACTCTGAGTTGCCCCGCAATCGAATCGCCGCCATTCGGCATTTGGGTGAATTCGGATTTGCGCTCGGCGCGGATTGCTTGATCGACGTCCTGCGGAACGACGACCCGCTGTTGCGCGATGAAACAATCTCGGCCTTAGAGCGCATCTCAGGCCAGGTGTACGGTTCGTCGGTATCGGCTTGGGAGTTGTGGTGGCGGAGCCTGCCCGAGGCCGCGCGGAATTGGCCAACGGACGAGGCAACAATGGAAACCATTACTGCTGAATTAGTGCGCGACTAAGCGCCACGCGGAACGGCACGGAGTCCGTTCCCAGCAGAACCTGGAATTGACGCGATATCCGAATCCTTTTTCATGCCCGAACCATTCATAGCCGTTGATATCGGCAACAGCCGGATCAAGTTCGGATTGTATACTCCGGCGGATTTGCAAAAGTCCGCAGGCGGGCTGCTCGAACCGTCGCGGACGCTCGATCTGACGCCCGGGCCCGCTGCGTTCGCCGCGGTGGCCGACTGGCTGGCGCCGACGGCGCCGGGCAAGCTGCGCTGGTGGATCGGCAGCGTCGAGCGAAACTTCGCGGCGCAATTGATCGATTGGCTGCGTGGAAAGGGCGTTTCGCAAATCGTGCTGCTGGCCTCCGACGACCTGCCGCTGACCGTCGCCGTGCCGCGGCCCGACATGGTGGGCATCGATCGCTTGCTGGCCGCGCTGGCCGTCAATCAGTTGCGCACGCCCGATCGGCCCGCCGTGGTGGTCGATTTGGGCACCGCGGTGACCGTCGATTTGTTGTCGCGCGAGGGGGCGTTTCTGGGCGGGGCGATCATGCCGGGCATCGGCCTGGCCGCGCGGGCTTTGCACGAATTTACCGATCTCTTGCCGCCGATGGGCATGACCACGCTGGAAGAGCCGCCGCCCGCCGTGGGCACCGGAACGATCGAGGCGATGCAGTCGGGCATTTATTGGGGCGCTATCGGCGGCGTCCGCCACTTGATCGAACTGTTTGCGGCGCACCTCGGCGCCCAGCCGCAGGTGTTTCTGACCGGCGGCGCCGCCACCGCGGTGGCCGAGCTCGTTTCGGCGGACGCCGCCTATTATCCGCACCTGACGCTCGCCGGCATCGCGCTGGCCGCCAGGCAGTAGCCCGGCAGTCCAGGACGAGCGCGGGAAGCACGCGCGAATCGGTTTTGATGGCAAAACTGCTAACCGCTTGGCGGTTTGCCGGGGCGTCGGGTGCGCCGAGCGCAGCGAGTCTCATCATCGCCGGATAATCGTTGCTGCGCCGAGTCATGGCCAGACGGTGGGACTCGCTGCGCTCGGCCCACCCTACGGCTCAGTCTCGTTTCCCGCTGATGGCCGCCGCAAAACTGAAAACCGGAAACGTCAAACTCCTTCATTTCACTTCCAACATCCGCTCCAGCGCCACCAGCGACCAGCGTGCGGTCTCTTCGTCGAGATGGATGACGTTGACGGGCGTGCCCGCCGCCAGGTTTTCCAGGCTCCAGCAGAGATGCGCCAGATCGATGCGGTACATCGTCGCGCACATGCAGACAATCGGCGAAAGAAAGTGAATCTCTTGCTCCGGATGCTCTTGCTTCAGCCGTTGCACCAGGTGCAGCTCGGTGCCGATGGCCCACTTCGTGCCCGGCGGCGCGGCTTCGACTTCGCGGATAATCTTGCCGGTCGAGCCATAGACGTCGGCCTTTTCCACCACTTCGCGGCTGCATTCAGGATGCACCAGCACGCGAATACCCGGATACTTGGCTCGAAGTTGCTCAACATGCTCCGCGCGAAACATCGCGTGGACGCTGCAATGCCCCTGCCACAGCAGCACCTTGCTCGCTTGCAGGGCTGCGGCGGTGTTGCCGCCCAGCTCTTCCGCGTGCGGATTCCAGACCGGCATTTGATCGAGCGGAATTCCCATCGCAAACGCAGTGTTGCGGCCCAAGTGCTGGTCGGGAAAGAAGAGCACCCGGCTGGTCCGCCGAAACGCCCACTGAAGCACCGCCGCCGCATTGCTCGACGTGCAGACAATGCCGCCATGCCGCCCGCAAAACGCCTTCAGGCTGGCCGCCGAGTTGATGTAGGTCACCGGCGTGATGTCTTCGGTGTCGATCACTTCGCCCAGTTCGTCCCAGCAAGCTTCGACCTGGTCGATCATGGCCATGTCGGCCATCGAACAGCCTGCGGCCAGATCGGGCAGCACCACGGTCACGCGCTCACCGCCGCGCTCGGCCAGCCGTTCGGGCCGATTGACCAGAATATCGGCGGTCTCGGCCATGAAGTGAACGCCGCAAAACGCGATCGCCCGGCAATCGGTGCTGTCGGCGGCCATGCGGCTAAGCTGATAGCTGTCGCCCCGCAGGTCGGCCAGGGCAATCACTTCGTCTTGCTGATAGTGGTGGCCCAGCACCAACAGCCGCGGGCCCAGGGCCTCGCGGAGGGCTTCAATGCGGGCGTGCAACGTAGCATTATCGAGCGATTTATAGGGCGCCAGCTTGAGGGCCGGCTCTCGGAGACTGGTCAAAAGCGCCATGGAAAACGGAAGGATAGCCTTAGGAGGGTATCGGAGAAGAGCAGAAAACCTTCATTTCAGTATACGGCGCCGGGCAACGGGAATTAAGGGCTGCGCCCCCAACGGTGCCTGCGAGCGCAAACAGGGCGATCAGGCTCGGCGGAATTTTTTTCATCGCCTTTTAGAATACCCGCCAGCCGCAGCGCTGCCAGGCGGGAAGCCTGGCCTATTGGCCGCCGCCGGCGGCATGGGCGGTCATGGCCCTTTGGCGCGCCGCCGTGGGCGGCAAGCGACTGCCGACCGAGGCATGATGTTCGCGCGGGGCAAAGCGGCGAACGGCCGGCCCGGGCTGGCGGGCCTCGGCCAAGACATCCCGCGGCGCCAGCACCACTTCGTCTCCTTCGCGCAGCCCGTCGCGAACCTCAAACATCTGATCGCCCCGCGCGCCGAGCGATACGGAGCGGCGCTGGGGCGTCTCGCCCGCCAGCACCCAGGCAAAGTCGCCATCGTCGCGTCGCACGATCGCCCCCAGCGGCGCACGCACCACGTCGCGCCGGGCGTCGAGCATCAGCTCTGCCTCGGCCGTCTCGCCGGGCCGCAACATGATTTCCGGCTTGTCGAGCAAAGCCGTCACCGCAAAGTATTTGAGGTGTTGCTGGCTGCGGCGCATGCGTTCAGGCTGGTTCGAAATTTCCTTGACATACGCGGCCAGCGAACTGCCCCGAATGTGTACACGCACCGGCTGCCCACGATTCACGCGCAACACCGACGACTCGTGAACCAGCAACCGCACCTGCATTTGGTCCAGATCGGGCAAGAAAATCACCGGCTGCCGTTGGCGCACGAAGGCGCCCAGCTCGATCTGCGGCGTTTCACTGCTCGAACGTCCGGGATCGTTGGCGTAAATGGCCAATCCGTCGTGCGGCGCCCGAATCACGCAATGTTCCAATTCGGTTTTCCAGCGGTCCATCTGCCGTTCGGCCAGCGCAAGCTCGGCAGCCGTCGCGCGCACTTGGGCGTCGGCGGTTTCGATGCGCGTGCGTGCGTCTTGCACAAACTTGGGCTTATTGAATTCTTCGAGCACTCGCTTGGCTCGCTCGGCCACGCCGAGCAACACTTTGGCCTGCTCGACGGCAAACTGCTTGCCTCTGCGCTGTGTGGCATTGATAAACCCGTGCCGCTCCAAATCGCGGGCGCCTTTCAGCCCGTGCTCGGCCAGCCGCAGGTTGTGCGCCGCGGTGACGATGTTGGCGGCCAGCTCTTCTTGCTGCTGAACAAAAGTGCCTTCGAGGTATTCGGGCAAAGCCATTTGCGCGGCTGTCAATTCGCGCTGGGCGGTGATGGCCGCCGCCTTGGCCTGCTCCAACACAATCTGCTGCTGCTCCAACTGCTCTTCAATCAGCGATCCATCGAGCCGCACCAACTCGTCGCCGGCTTTGACCTGCGCGCCGTCATCGACAAGCCACAGAATCGTGCTGCCGCCAGCCACCTGACATTTCAGTTCCAGATTGCTGGCGCTTTCCAAACTTCCCTCGGCGTGCAGGGTGGCCACCACGTCGCCGCGACGGAGGCGGGTGGTGGCAGGGCGAACCGGACGAACTGACGAGCGGCCGCGCAGGCCGATGGCGCCGATCGCCAACGCTCCCGCAGCCATGACTCCGCTGGCCCACAGGCAGCGTTTCCAACGTCGGCCCCGCACCGAGACTCGGCGAGCGTGCGGCGGATCGCCGCTTTGCAGTGGTGTGGAAGCCGTGTCCGGCATCGGCATGTATCTTGAAGGCGGGCAAGGGTGGCCCGAAGGCCGGCAGGGGCAATCGCTTAGCCAAACGAGCGACCACCATACTCGGATGTTGATATATAGCTTGGAAAAGGTCAAGGCGCGTCGCCCGCCGGTGGGCAAAATTGCCCCCGCACGGGGCGGACTATGCCCAGCCGGTCGGTCCTCGTCGCGGCCGTCGCACGCTATGATGCGGGCATTTCTTCTAGCCCGGGCCGCAAGTACGATGGCAGTGGCGGTGGTATGCGATTCGCCTTGCCATCGGTCGAGCTTAAAGATACCAGCGTCAGTCTGGCGCCTTAGGTACGACGATTGGCGATGCCGGAGAACGTGGCTCAGTTGCCGGCAATACTGATGAGGAGTATTTCGATGACAGGATTCAAGCGTAAACAGATGGCTAGTGGGCGAATCACCGCTTTAGGAGCGTGGGCGGCGATGGTGGCGGCGGTGACGCTAACGAGCGAGCTGAAAGCGCAAGGCCGCGGCGATTCGCGGACGGCGCGCGGTACGGTCGAACGCATGAACACCGCGCCCAAGGGCGAGATCGACGGCGCGATCCTCGACGATGGCACGTTTCTGCATTGGCCGCCGCACCTGGAAGACCGCTTCACCGCGGTGGTCCGCAAGGGCGACCGCGTCGAAGCCTCGGGCCGCACCGAGACTGGTAAGCGAGGCGAGATTCGGTTTGAAGTCCGCACGCTTACCAATCTCGATACCCGAGCGACGGCCGAAAACAACGAGCCGCGCGGGAAGCGAAAGAAGGACCGCCGCGGGCCACCGCCCGGGCCGCGCCGTTCGGGACCCGTCGAAACCATTCGCGGCACGATCGAACGCATGAACACCGCGCCCAAGGGCGAGATCGACGGCGCGATTCTCGATGATGGCACGTTCCTCCATTGGCCGCCGCATTTGGAAGACCGATTCGCCGCGGTCGTTGATCGCGGTGATCGCGTGGAGGCAGTCGGCTTCCATGAGATCGGGAAAAAAGGTGAAGCGCGTTTCGAGATCGAATCGTTGACGAACCTGCAAAGCGACAAGACGGTTCGGCGCGACGATGGTCCGCGAGCCGATCGCCGGCCCGGTCCGCGGCGCGATGAACGCCAGTTGAAGTCGGAGCGAATTCGCCAGCTCAAGGAAGATCTCGAGCGGATCGCGCGCGAAATCGAACGCCTGGAGCGCGACTTGTAGATCTGGCTTTCCAGGCCGACGCGCTGCTCGGTGTTGACAAGCAGTAACAAGAGATGCCCCCGATGCCCAGAAAACTCGCCGTTCCGGTTGCCATGCAGGTGGCGATGGTGGTGGCGCTGTTTCTGGGCTCGCTGGGGGCTTTGGGCTACGACTTTTATTCGTCGCGTCCCACGCCCCAGCGCGAGCGGGCCTTGCGAGGCCAACTTCGCGAAGCCAGCGCCCGCATGGTTGCCGCCGCGGCAACCGCGCAGGACGGGGCGCGGCCCGCCAGCGTCGAAGAATTGGACGCTCAAAGCCGCGCCTTGGGGCGAATCACGACGCGCGTGCTGAGCGACTTTCCGGGAGTTGAGGGCGGGTTTTATCTGAATGGTCAGATCGATCGCTTCAGCGGTTACGACTTTCCGACCGATCGGCCGCGCCGCCGGCATCCTGGCAAAAACGAACCGCCGCCGCGAGAGGAACCCTACATCCGCCTGCAGGCCCGCCAATGTTTGTCACTGCCGGCAGGCGAGTTTTCGGCCAGTGTGCAAGACATTGGTCCCAGCCGAGTGATCATTCTCACCGAGCCGGTGGGGCCGCCTCCGGCGTCGGCCGCCACTTGGCTGATGTACCGGCTGGTCGATCCGCGCACGCTCGACCGTCAAATGCGGCGCTATCGCACGTCAAGCGCACTGGCTCTGGGCGGCTTGCTGCTGGCGCTTTTGCTCATGCTGCGTCTGGCCGGCAATCTGAAACGTCAGCAACGCGAGCGGACACGCCTGCAAGACGAACTGCGCCGTTCGGAACGTCTGGCATCCCTGGGCAAGCTGCTGGCCGGCGTGGCTCACGAAGTTCGTAATCCGCTGGCCGCCATTCGATCGACCGTGCAGCTTTGGCAACGGCTGCCCGACCAATCGCGCAGCCCTGAGTCGCTTGACGCGGTCATCCGTTCGGTCGACCGGTTGAATGAGACCGTGAGTCAGCTTCTCTATTTTTCGCGGGCCGACGGCACGGTGCGCGAACCGGTCGATGTCAATCGCCTGCTGGAAGAAACGTTGGAACTGTTCGCCGCGCAAGCCGCCGGGCAAGGTGTGACGCTGCTTGCCCGCCTGGCTGACGAGGCGAGCGTGGAGGGCTCGCCGGCGGCCCTGCGGCAGGTATTCGGCAATCTAACGACCAATGCGCTGCAGGCGATGTTTGACGGCGGAGAGCTGGAAGTGACGACCCAGCAGGGCGATGGCGCAGTGATCATCGAGTTCGCGGATACAGGGCCGGGCATACCTGCGGAGATCGAACCGCATTTGTTCGAGCCGTTTTTTACGACCCGTCCGGAAGGCACCGGGCTGGGCTTGGCCCTGTGCCGCGAGATTGTCCTACAGCATGATGGTACGATCGAATGCGTCGCGTCCACGCAACGCGGCGCGCGCTTTCGAATCGAGTTGCCTGTGAGCCACTTCGCACGATGTCCCAATCGCTCCACCACACCGTGATTCTGGTCGCCGACGACGATCGCACGATTCGCGGGAATCTGGCGATGCTGCTTTCGGCCGAGGGATACAAAGTGCGCGAAGCGGAAAATGGCCGCCAAGCTGCCGACGCGCTCTCGCAAGGCGAGGTGCACCTGGCGCTGCTCGATTTGAAGATGCCCGAAATGGGCGGACTCGATGTACTGCGGCAGTTTGGCGACGAATTGGAAGAGACGCCGGTGATTGTCATCACGGCGTTCGGCGGCAGCCAGGCGGCCATCGAGGCTATGAAGCTGGGAGCGTTCGACTATATCACCAAGCCGTTCGATCTGGACGAAGTGCTGTTCACGGTGCGGCGGGCGCTCACGCAGCAATCGTTGATCGCCCAGGTACGGGCCATGGAGCTTGCTCGTGGCCAGCGCGACGACGAACCGATTGACGACGAGCTGCTTGGCCGCACGCCCGCCATGCTCGAAGTGTTCAAGACCATTGGCCGGGTGGCGGCGACGGATGAGCCGGTGCTGATCTTGGGCGAAAGCGGCACTGGCAAGGAATTGGTGGCCAGCGCGCTGCACGCCAATTCGCCGCGTTGCGATCGACCCTTCATCAAGGTCAACTGCGCCGCGTTGAGCACCACGCTGCTGGAAAGCGAATTGTTCGGCCACGAGCGCGGGGCCTTCACCGGCGCGGTGGCGCAGCGCATCGGGCGGTTTGAGCAAGCGCACACCGGCACGCTCTTTCTCGACGAAGTCGGCGACATGGACCTCGACATGCAGGCCAAGCTGCTGCGTGTCTTGCAGACGGGCCGTTTCGAACGCGTCGGCGGCAGTGCGACCGTGGCGACCGACGTGCGGATTCTTGCGGCCACGAATCGCGACCTCGACGCCCTGATTGCCGACGAGAAATTCCGCGAGGATCTATGGTATCGGCTGAACGTCGTGACCATCACCTTGCCGCCGCTGCGCGCGCGGCGCGACGATATTGCGCTGATTGCCGAGCGGGTGGTGGCGCGATTGGCCGAGAAATATCGTTGGCCGCGGCTGGCCTTATCGCGCGAGGCGGTCGAATGGCTCGTCGCGCAGCCCTGGCATGGCAACGTGCGCGAGTTGCAGAATGTGTTGGCCCGCGCCGCCGCTTTGGCTCGCGGCCGGCTGATTTTGCCGGCAGACCTGACGCCCGTCCCAGCCCCCGCTGCCGCGCGCAGCGAGCCGCCGGCGCTTTCCGCCGGCAGCTTGCAGCTCAAGTCGATTCTGGCCGACACCGAGCGGCGCGTGATCGCGCAGGCGCTTGCGCAAGCCAAATGGAACCGCACCCAGGCCGCCCGGCTGCTCGGCATCAGCCGCCGCCAGCTTTTCGACAAGATACGGCAGTACGAACTGCAGCCGTCAGGCTAAACCCTATTTATCAGTGGTGATGCCGGCCGATGATGCGCGCATGAACTCCGCGCGAAACAAACAACGCAATGACCAACGCCACCAGCGCCACAGCGCGATCCCACACGCGATTCCGCAGGTCCATGGCGAGGACCGTTGCCTTCAAGTTCAGCCGTGATCGCCACGCTCTGCTAGGCAATGGTCACCTGCTTGTCCAAGTAGACGTCTTGGATTTTGTTCAGCAGATCAACGCCCTCTTTCATGGGCCGCTGGAACGCTTTGCGGCCGCTGATCAGGCCCATGCCGCCGGCCCGCTTGTTGATGACCGCCGTGCGGACGGCGTCGGCCAGGTCGCCGGCGCCCTTCGACTCGCCGCCCGAATTGATCAGCCCGATGCGGCCCATGTAACCGTTGGCCACCTGATAGCGACAAAGGTCGATTGGGTGGTCGGTGGTCAACTTTTCATAGACCAACGGAGAGGTCTTGCCAAACTTCAGGGCGGTGAAGCCACCGTTGTTCACCGGCAGCTTTTGTTTAAGGATATCGGCCTGAATGGTCGCTCCCAGATGATCGGCCTGGCCGGTGAGATCGGCCGACAGGTCGTAGTCTTTGTCGGCCTTGAAGGCTGAGTTGCGCAGGTAGCACCAAAGAATCGTGGCCAGGCCGGCCTCGTGCGCCCGCGAAAACGCCTCGCTGACCTCGATAAGCTGCCGTCCCGATTCCTCCGAGCCAAAATAGATGGTGGCGCCTACCGCCACCGCGCCCATGTCGACCGCCCGATCGACGGTGCCAAACATGATCTGGTCGTACTTGTTCGGGTAGGTCAGCAGTTCATTGTGGTTGATCTTGACGATAAACGGAATGCGGTGCGCGTATTTGCGGGCCACCGCGCCCAGCACGCCAAACGTCGAGGCCACGGCGTTGCAGCCACCTTCAACCGCCAGCCGCACGATGCTCTCGGCGTCGAAGTAGGTGGGGTTGATGGCAAAAGATGATCCGGCCGAGTGCTCGATGCCTTGATCGACCGGCAAGATCGAAACATAGCCGGTGCCCGCCAGCCGCCCATGATGGAACAGCCGCGACAGGCTGCCGAGCACCCGCAGATTGCGGTCGCTGGGCACAAAGATGCGGTCGATAAAATCGCCGCCGGGCAGGTGCAGTTGGTCTTTCGAGATGGTCTGGCAACGATGTCCGAGCAATCCGTCGGCGTCTTTGCCTAGCAGGTCTTGAATCCAGTTTGCCATTGAGGGCCTCCGTCGGGCATGGGGCGAATAGGTATTTTTGTCGGCGTGTAATTGCCTGTAGTTTGCCCATTTGCGGCTTGCGAAGCAAGGTGCAAACGCGCGTGGTTCGCTTCACGGGGAAGTAAAACTCCCGACGTCTGTAGGGAACGGGTTGCCTCGGCTACCACTACCGATGAAAGATCACTCGCGCCCCTGCCGCGGGATCAACTCCAGGCACACGAGCCGATCGGCGCCCCGCAGATAGAGCAGCCCGTGCGATAAGATCGGCGCGGCCCACGCCGGATAACGCAGCATCCGCGCCGGCCCGCCGTCGAAGCCGGCTGGCTCGTCTTTCGAGGGCAAAATGGTTTGCGCCACGATATCGAGCTTCTCAGGCGTCGGCTTGAACAAAAACAACGCACCATGCTCAGTCAGGCAGACAAAGTGGCCGTCGACATACAGCAGCGAAGACCGCCCCAAGCCCGGCTGGCTCCACATCACGTTGCCGGTTTCGAGCTCGACACAGCGCAGCTCGGCGTTTTGCGTATGCCGGCCGCTCGATGCATACAGATAACCCTCATGAAAGATGGGCGTGTTCCAATGCGTTTGCAGAGTTTTGCCGCGCCGCTTTTCCTGGTCGCTCCAAACGACGTCATAGCCGCCCGGCCGCACTTTCAACAGCGCACTGCCCGGCCCATAGGTCTCCGAAATGAACACGCGGTCGCCCACGACAACTGGGTTGCTGGCATTGACGCTTTCGAGCGATTTCGCTCGCCAAGGAAAATGAAAGTCGAGCTTGCCCGATCGCGGCTCGAAGCCCAGCAACCCTTCGCGTGCAAACACGAAGCACCAGCGGCGGCCGTGAATGGTGGCCAACACCGGGCTGGCATAGCTGGCCAAATCGTCGCCGAGTTGGTAGCGCACCTTACCGGTCGTCTTATCGAACGCCACTACGCAGGCGCCGTTGGGCTTCACGCGGTCAAGCTGACCGGGCGGAAGCTGGCGGCTCTCGTCGGGGCTGCCGCCCACCTGGGCGATCAGCAAATTGCCTTCGATGACCGGCGTGCTGCCCACGCCAAAAAAATTCTGCACGACGCCGAACTTTTCGGCGGTATCAACCTTCCACAACACTTTTCCATCGGTCACTCGCAGGCAGTGCAAGATGCCTTCGGCGCCATAGATGTAGACGCGGTCGCCATCGACCAGCGGCGCGCAGCGCGGGCCATTGTCGTAGTTGTAAAGATCTCGATAGTCGCTGTCGTATTCAAATTTCCACAGCTCATCGCCGGTTTCGCTGTTCAGGCAGAGCAGCCGCATCTGCGGGCCGGCGGCGGCGAACTGCAACAGCCGCCCGCGACTGATGGCCGGCATGCCGTAGCCATCGCCCACGCGCTTCTGCCAGACCAGCGGCGGGCCTGCCTCAGGCCAATCGGTGAGAATGCCGGTCTCGCACGATTTGCTGTCGCCGGTCGGCCCCAGAAACGCGGGCCAATCGTCGCCGCCGCGGCGCGTGCCAAGGTCGGGCAGGGCCCGCGATTTCGGGCGGTCTGCTTCGGCGCCGCTCAAGCGGGCGGCGGTCAGCAGTACGGCGGTAAGAATCAGCAACGATCGCATAGCATTCTCCAAGGGCTATATTATAACGATGATTCCTTCCGAGTCAGCGCAGGCCGGCGGCCCCGGCAATCTGATTGTGACGCCCCGGTTGCGGATTCCGCTGGCCGAGTTCGAGTTTCGCTTTGCGCGCAGCTCGGGGCCGGGCGGGCAAAACGTGAACAAAGTCAACAGCAAGGCTCTGCTGCGCTGGCCCATCTTGACCAGTCCGAGCCTGCCCGAGGCGGTGCGAGAGCGGTTTCGCCAGCGGTTTGGCAACCGCATCACCACGGAGGGCGATTTGTTGATCACCAGCCAGCGCTTTCGCGACCAGGCGCGGAACGTCGATGATTGCCTGGAAAAACTTCGGGCGATGCTGGCGTCAGCCGCGGCACCGCCGATGCGCCGCAAACGGACGAAGCCCTCGCGAGGTTCGATCGAGCGTCGCCTGGGCGAGAAGCGCCGCCGGTCGGAAAAAAAGCAGGCCCGCCGCGGCGTGGAATAGAATCAGCGGAGTCATTAGGATTGGACCATTGAGCTGGCGCCCGCTCAACCGAGGTGGCTTGCCCCCAGGAGTCGCAGTGCTAGTTCTTAATTCCCGTTGCCCGGCGGCGTATACTGAAATGAAGGCATTCTGCTCGTCTCCAGTACCCTCCAAAGGTTATTCTTCCGTTATCCATGGCGCTTTTGACCAGTCTCCACGAGCCGGCCCTCAAGCTGGCGCCCTATAAATCGCTCGATAATGCTACGTTGCACGCCCGCATTGAAGCCGTCCGCGAGGCCCTGGGCCCGCGGCTGCTGGTGCTGGGGCATCACTATCAGCAAGACGAGGTGATCGCCCTGGCCGACCTGCGGGGCGACAGCTATCAGCTTAGCCGCATGGCCGCCGACAGTACCGACTGCCGAGCGATCGCCTTTTGCGGCGTTCACTTCATGGCCGAGACCGCCGATATGCTGGTTAACCGGCCTGAACGGCTGGCCGAGCGAGGCGGCGAGCGCGTGACCGTGGTTTTGCCCGACCTGGCCGCGGGTTGCTCGATGGCCGATATGGCCATGATCGAGCAGGTCGAAGCCTGCTGGGACGAGCTGGGCGAGGTGCTCGATACCGAAGACATCACGCCGGTGACGTACATCAACTCGGCGGCCAGCCTGAAGGCGTTTTGTGGCCGGCATGGCGGCATTGTCTGCACTTCGAGCAATGCGGCGGCGGTGCTCGAGTGGGCGCTGCGGCGCACCAGCCGGGTGCTATTTTTTCCCGATCAGCACCTGGGCCGCAATACGGCCTTTGCGATGGGCGTTCCGCTCGATCAAATGCCCGTCTGGAATCCTCACGCCGACGAGTTGGGCGGCACCACCGCGGCGGCCTTGCAAGCGAGCAAGATCTTGCTTTGGCAGGGCCACTGTAGCGTGCATGCCATGTTTCGGCCGGAGCATGTCGATCAGCTTCGCGCGAAGTATCCAGGCATTCGAGTGCTGGTCCATCCCGAGTGCAGCCGCGAGGTGGTGGCCAAAGCCGACGTGTATGGTTCGACCGGCAAAATCATTCGCGAAGTCGAAGCGGCGCCGGCCGGCGCCAAGTGGGCCATCGGCACCGAGTTGCACCTGGTGCAGCGGCTTAAGCAAGAGCATCCCGAGCAAGAGATTCATTTCCTTTCGCCGATCGTCTGCATGTGCGCGACGATGTATCGCATCGACTTGGCGCATCTTTGCTGGAGCTTGGAAAACCTGGCCGCAGGCACGCCCGTCAACGTCATCCGCGTCGACGACGAGACCGCTCGTTGGTCGCTGGTGGCGCTAGAGCGGATGCTGCAAGTGAAATAAGGTCGCTCCGACAGTCCGTGGCGGAGACGTGCGGTCGCCTTTGGCGATCGCGAACCCCGTCACGGAGTGCCGGGGCTACCTTGACGGCAAGCTCGGTCGCTACTTTTTCATGGTCGCGCGGTAGTGGGGTGGCGAGGCGAGCGTAAAGAGCAGCAATTCCTCGCCCGTCACGGTGCTGATATCGTGGTGCAGGCTCACCACCTTAACGCCCGTGATGCCCTCGATCATGGACTCCATCAACGGGCGAGCGGTTTCCAGCAGGTGCGTCCGGACTTGTTTGAGCAGGTCTCTTCCCTTGTCGGCGGGCAGCGCCTGCACCAGGTGCTGCTCGGCCGCGGTCAACACGCCCTGCAGCCTTACCACCAGCAGGTCGCCTAATAAATGCGCCCGAATGTCCTTAGGACCACGCCCCATGTGTTCCAGCTCGAACCGGCTGATCCCTTCACCAATGGCAGCCTCGATTTCTCCTTGCGTTTTCATCGCGAACTCGACGTGCTTTCGTGTGGCCGGGCGCCAGACAACATAGGATTGATGATACCACCGGTCGCAATGCAAAGGCAGTGGGCCTTTGACCCTTGCTTTCGCCGGCCCGCTCCGTTACCATTGCGGGGGTTCACGGAGTCGCGATTAGGGGGCGAATCCGTGGCCAGATAAAGCAAGATCGTCGGAAGACTAGTTTAGGGAAAGCCCGCCGCCGGGCGTTCCGTTCAAAAGTAAGCCGACGTGGCCGATCACTCCGCGGGAGTGGCTGGCCACGTCGGCTTTTTTATTGGCTGGCAACCGACCATGGTGGTGGTGGCCAACAGTTGCCTGGAAGGAGCCCGAGCAATGGAAATTACAATGGAAACGCCTCAAGAACTGCGCGTGCTACTGGTCGACGACGATCACGACGGCGCGAACTGCACCGCCCTGTTGTTGCGGCACTTTGGCGTCGAGGCGCGGGCCGTTTACGATTCGCGGCTGGCTTGCGGCGAGGCCCGGTCGTTCCAGCCCGACCTGATGCTGATCGATCTCGAGATGCCTGCGCTCGACGGCTGCGCCGTCGCACGAGAGCTGCGCGCGATCGAGCAGTTCGAAGCCACCCCGCTGGTTGTGGTCAGCGGGCACGTCGATCCGGCGCGCCGCGCCGGGTGCCTCGCCGCCGGCTTCAACGAATATCTTGTCAAACCGGTGCCGCTGGAGCGGTTGCTGCGGTTGGTGGCGGAGGTGCGGGCCGCGAAGGAGGCCGCGCAAGAGGCGCGCGCCAGGGCGGAGAGCGAAGTTGCCGCCCGAGAACTGGCCGAGAGCGGCCTGCCTCGCACCGTCACGGTGATACGAATGAACGAATCGCATTCGCCCCACGGCCGCGATCCATCGCGCCCTAGTCGCGGTGGCGGTGGGCGATAGATATAATTTGAGATGCGATGACTACCTTTTCCCCAGCCACGGCCGAGTGGGCCCGGCGACTGCTCGCGTTCGAGGCGTCGCGCGGTGCATCGTGCGACGCCCACGCCGATCAGGCGATCCGTGTCTGTGAAGGGCTGCGCGCTCCACTTTCCAAACTCGCGGGACCAGCCAGTTATCGCG
Source organism: Pirellulales bacterium (assembly GCA_025927475.1). Taxonomy (GTDB): domain Bacteria; phylum Planctomycetota; class Planctomycetia; order Pirellulales; family JAICIG01; genus JAICLL01. The sequence goes on along the minus strand of JAICLL010000074.1, from coordinate 2,033 downwards.
CTCTTGTGTCGCGGGCCCTGGCGCTGGCCAAAGCGGAAGCTCCCGCGCTCGGCCTGCTGCGCGTGGGGGCCGATGACCAGTTGGAGGGATTCGAGCAACTTGAACAACATCCAGACGCGGGCGTGGCGGAACAAGGCGGCGTGGCGCTCGTGGCCCACTTGCTGGGACTGCTGGTGACGTTGATCGGCGAACCGCTGACGCTGTCGCTGGTCCACGGCGCCTGGCCCGATGCCGCTCTGGCCGGAATCAATTCGCAGATCGAGGCAAAATCATGAGTGTGGCTGACAAAGTCGAATTGCGGAGACTCTCTACCGGCGTGCCCGGCATGGACGAGATCTTGGGCGGCGGGCTGCCGGAGTTTTCGTTCACCATCGTCGCCGGCGCGCCGGGCTGCGGCAAGACGACGCTGGCCCATCAAGTGATGTTCGCCAACGCCGTGCCTGAGCGGCCCGCCCTCTATTTTACCGTGCTGGGCGAACCGGCCATCAAGATGCTGCGGTATCAGCAACAGTTTCACTTCTTCGACCTGGAGCAGGTCAACCGCTCGGTGCGGTTCATCAACCTGAGCCAAACCGTGTTGGACAAAGATTTGGACGCGGTCTTGCAGGAGATCGTTCGCGAGGTTGAGGCGGCCAACCCCAGCATCGTCGTGGTCGATTCGTTCCGCACCGTGGTGCGCAAAGCGCTGAGCGGCGCCCATGAGCTGGAGCTGCAGGGCTTCATCCAGCGATTGGCCCTGCACCTGACAAGTTGGCAAGCCACTACGTTTCTCATCGGCGAATATCTCGACGTCGAGATGCGCGACAATCCGGTCTTCACCGTGGCCGACGGATTGTTCTGGCTTTACCAGCAGGTCGACCACAACTCCATCGTGCGGAAGATGCAGATCGTGAAATTGCGCGGGCAAGCCTCGGTGCCGGGCATGCACACGTTCCGCATCACCGACGACGGACTGCAATGCTTCCCGCGCACCTTCGGCCTCACCGGGCAACACGCCGGCAACAAGGGCGAGCGGCGCCTGTCGTGCGGCGTCGCCGAGCTCGACGCCATGCTGGGCGGCGGCATTCCCCAGGGAGACAGCGTGCTGGTGGCCGGACCCTCGGGGGCGGGTAAGTCGGTGCTGGCCACGCAGTTTATCGCCGAGGGCCTGCGGCGGGGCGAGCCGGGCATCATGGCCATCTTCGAGGAGTCGCCGGAAGTCTATGCGCAGCGGGCGGCCAAGCTGGGCCTCGATCTGACCACGCCGCAGGAGCAAGGCGCGCTGCGTTTGCTTTACCTGCGCCCGCTCGATCTCTCGGTCGACGAAACATTGCACGAAGTCGTCGAGGCCGTGCGGCAGACCGGCGCCAAGCGGTTGGTGATCGACTCGCTGGCCGGCTTTGAGATGGCCCTGGCCCCCAGCTTCCGCGCCGACTTCCGCGAGTCGCTCTACCGGATGATCGGCGCGCTCACCCGGCTGGGCGTCACCATCTTGAGCACCGTCGAGGTGGAGGAGTCCTTCACGTCGATGGGCCTGAGTAGTTATGCGATTTCGTTCCTCTCCGACGACATCATCCGCATGCGATACGTGTCGATCGAAGGCCAATTGCGTCGGATGGCGATCGTGGTCAAAATGCGCTCCGGCCAGCACAGCATCGACATGCGCGAATTCCAAATCACGTCGCGAGGCTTGGTCGTGGGCGAGCGGCTGCGCGGTTACCGCGCCCTGACCAGCGGCGTGCCGGGACCATGGAACCCGTGGAGCTCTCCAGCCGACGACGGCCCGGAAGTGCGCGAATAGCACGGCTCGTGAAACAGGTTGATTGCGCTATTTGGACCCCATCCGCCTTGTGCGGATCGGTGAACAAGATGGTAAGCTAGCAAATGCCTCGGTTCCGCAAAATTCGGCGTTTTGGGGGTAAAGCGCCGTAGTTGGCTCGCCACGTTTTGTTCCCTTGAAACGTGGAACATGGCCATGCCACCGGCTTGCCCGGTGGTTGCTGACGTTGGTTTCTAAAAACGACGACTCATCGCCCCGAGCGCGTTGTCCGCCG
>JAICLL010000042.1 GCA_025927475.1 Pirellulales bacterium | reverse complement strand
GTGAGCGGCATCGAAGTGCTCGATGGCTCGACGCGCGTGCAGGCCATCGACGCCGGATTGACCAACAACGGCGGCGGATTGACGTTGCAGACCACCGCCTTCACCAATCAAGACGCGGTCTCGGCCACCAACGGCGATAGCATCTCGATCGCCAACCTCGTATCGCCTAGCCAAGGCACGATACACGCCGGTGTAGGGTCCACCGCGACCGTGCGGGGCAATCTGACGATGGATTCCGCCGGCACGATCAGCGTGGATATCGGCGGCACTGCCGCGGCGCAGACTGGGCATATCGTCGTGACAGGAACCGCCGCGCTCAACGGTACACTCTACACCGCGCTGATCAGCGGCTATCAGCCAACCAACGCCGACGATGTAAAGGTGATGACCTATGGCGCCACTAGCGGCAGCTTCGCACAACTGGCGGGCAATGGATTCACCGGCCAAGCTTTCTTCCAGCCGCGGTACGGCGCCACCAGCCTCGATCTGATTGCCGTGGCCGACGGCGTCAACTTTAGCGCCACTTCGGGATTGACCACCACTGAGGATGGCGGCACCGCTCAATTCACGGTTGTGCTCGCCGCCCCACCCACCGCCGACGTGACGTTCGGCGTTCACTCGAGTGACGCCTCGCAAGGAACTGTTTCGCCCGACACTTTAACTTTCACCGTCGACGACTGGAACGTGCCGCAGACCGTCACCGTCACGGGCGTCGATGACCACGAAATCAGCGGCGACACGCCGTATTTCATCAACTTCGATCCGATCGTCAGCGATGACCCCAAATATAACGGCAAACGGCCTGGCAGCGTCGCGGTGACGAATCTCGAGCGAAATACCCGCGACATGCAAGTCACCGGGTTGAAGCTGAGCCCCTCGGCCGGCGTCCAGGGCGGCTCGACACTGACCGTTCAATGGAACGACGCGGTGACAGGCGACGTGGCTGCGGACGAATCGTTTCACGACGCGGTCACGATCAAAAACCTCGATACCGGGCATATCGTGGCCTCGTTCACGGTTCTGTACGATGAGACGCAGGGGGGGCCCATCGCTGATGGCAGTTTGGCCGCGCGGCAAGCTACGTTCACCTTGCCGATTGGGCCGGAAGGCGCTGGGGACCTTCAGGTTTCGATCACTACCAACTCTGACAACGCGGTCGCTGAACGCAACAGCGACGGCACCGCTACGAACAACAACTCTGCTAGCGCCACGCTGACATCGGCGTTCGCTGCGCCCGATCTGCAGGTCACCGATCTGGCAACGACGCCGGCATCGGGATGGCAATCGGGCGAAACGATCAACGTCGCCTGGAACGACAGCGATGTAGGCAATCTGCCGGTGACCGGTTCGTTTAGCGACGAAATCCGATTTGTGAACGAAGCCAACGGCAAGACGTTGGTCGATGCGCTGGTGCCTTACGATGAGAAAGCGTATGGCGCCATGGTCGCGGGCGGCCAAGCGGCGCGGCAGTTCGGTTTCCGCTTACCCGATGGCGATCTGGGGGCCGGACCGATTACCGTCACAATCACCACCGACCACGGAAATGCGATCGCCGAGTACAATCCTTCAGGAACGGGCGAGACCAACAACAGCACCAGCGCCACGGCGCTCTCGGGGGTTGCGGCCTACCCTGATCTTCAGGTCACCGGGCTTGCCACATCGCCAGCCAGCGGAATTCAGTCGGGAGATACATTCACGATTTCATGGAACGACAGCAACACTGGGAGCGCCGCCGAGGGGCAATCGTTTTATGACAACGTGCTGGTTCAGAACAGCACCACGGGCCAGACGCTGCTTTCGACCACGCTGACGTACGATGCGAGCGCGACCGGCGCGATTGCCGCGGGCGGTGTTTCGGCCCGACAGGTCTCGCTGAAGTTGCCCGATGGCGGCGCGGGCGCGGGCAGCCTGACCATTCGCGTAACGACCGATTATTTCAATAACCTCTTTGAATACAACAGTTCCGCAACGGCCGAGTCGAACAACACCGCATCGCTAGGCGTCGCCTCCAGCTTGGCGCTTTACCCCGACTTGCAGGTCACCGACCTCGCCATATCACCGGCCACCGGCCTGCTCTCGGGCAATACGCTTCAGCTTTCCTGGAACGATTCAAACACTGGTACGGGTCCGGTGTCGACCGTGTTCCAAGACCATATCGTCATCCAGAACCTGACCACGGGACAAACGCTCAACACCACCGACATTAAGTACGATCCGAATGCGGCGCCGAGCGCGCCGCTGGCCGTAGGCGCCGCGCTGCCGAGGCAGCTTCGCTATACGCTGCCGCAGGGCACGGCCGGCGCGGGGAACCTGCTGATCACGGTTACCACCGATTACTACAACCAGGTCTTTGAATACAACACCGCCGGGACCAGCGGCGCCAGCACCGCCGGCAGCAACAATTCAGTAACGGCGACGGCTGCCGCGGCGATCGGCCCCTTCGCCGACCTGGCGGTATCGAACGTGACCGCGCCAAGCCTGACCGTTGGCGACCCGGCCCAGGTCACCATCGGATGGACCGTGACCAACCAAGGCACCGGAACCGGCGATGTCGCCAACTGGACCGATGCCGTGATCGTTTCGCCCGACGACAATCCCGATCATGGCACGACGATCCAAACCTTCACGCACAGCGGCCTGCTTGCCATTGGCGACAGTTATACGCAAAGCCAGGCGTTCCTCTTGCCGGCTCATTTCCAAGCGCACGATCACTTATTCGTGCGCACCGACAGCGGCAACGTTGTCTTCGAAAACGGCCTCGAGACAAACGATACGTCCGAAGCGGGCAACCTGTTCGACGTCACGCCGATTGCCTACGCCGACCTGGTGGTTTCAAACGTGACGCCGCCGTCTGCCGGCGCCAGTGGGCAGCCGCTCGACATCACTTGGAGCGTCACGAACCAGGGAATCGGAGTCACGAATACGGGATCGTGGTCTGACGACGTGCTGCTGGCCTCCGACGCGGCGGGCACAAAGATCGTGGCCGACCTGGGGCACTTCAGCCACGCAGGCCCGCTCGCTCCGGGCGGCAGTTACACCCACACCGTCACCGCCACGGTGCCCAACGGATTGAGCGGCAGCTTTTATGTCGTGGTGCGCACCGGCGGCCCCGATGAGTTTATTTACACCAGCAACAACACGGGCATCGGCGGCCCTGTGGCCATCACCCTCACGCCCCCGCCCGATCTGAAACCTGCCAGTGTCAGCGGGCCGGCAACCGCGCTATCGGGCAGCCGGATCGACGTCTCGTGGACGGTGGAAAACGATGGGCTGGGCGATGCCCCCGGCACGTGGGTCGACGACGTGCGGTTGCAACCCACGGGCAGCCAGGCGCCGCCCTACGATTTGGGTTCTTTCAGTTACGCTGGCCCGCTTCAGGCCGGCAAGTCGTACACGCGCACCGAGCAGGTGCAGTTGCCGGCGAATTTGCAGGGGCTCTACCAGCTTGTCGTGTCGACGAATTCGTCGCGGTCGCTGTTTGAAAACGGGGCCACGTCGAACAATTCGCTCGACGACCCCAGCCCGCTGGCGCTCACGCTGCCGCCCAGCCCCGACCTGCAAGTGGCATCGCTTTCCGTGCCCGGCACGGGTCAGGCCGGGGGCGCAATTTCCATCAGTTTCACGGTGATTAACCAAGGCCCGGCGCCGGCCGACGGACACTGGACCGACAACGTGTATTTGTCGCTCGACAACCAGATCGACGGAGGCTCGATTCTCCTGGGCAGTTTCGCCAATCAGTCGGCCTTGGGCGTGGGGCAGACTTACCAAACCAGCGCCGCGAATCTTGCCATTCCCGATCGCGCCGCGGGACCCGAGTACATCATTGTCCAAACCAATGCCAACGGCGCAATCAATGAGTACCCCAATGGCGGCAACAACACGGTGGTGGCCCCGATTACCATTACCCCGCGGCCCCCGGCCGATCTGGTGGCCCACGATGTCGCGGCGCCAGACCAGGCGTTTGACGGCTCGAGCGTCTCGGTGCAATACACCGTTTCCAATCGGGGCGTGGGCGATACAAACATCGACAACTGGACCGATACGATTTGGTTGACCCGCGACCCGAAGCGTCCCGATCCGTTCAAAGGCGACATCTTGTTGGCCACCGTCCCGCACAGCGGCGGGCTGGGTACCGATCCGAGCGTGCTCACGCCGCCGCAAAGTTACTCGGTGACGACCACCGTCACGCTGCCAAAGCACATCTCAGGCCAATACTACATCACGCCTTGGGCCGATTCGTACAACCAGGTGCTCAAGAGCGAATTGGACGTCAACATCAATCCCGACGATCCGAACGAGCAGAACAACGACAATTACAAAGCCCGCCCGATCACGGTGTTGCTGACGCCCCCGCCCGATCTGGTCGTCAGCTCGATCGTTCCGCAGGCGACCGCGGTCGGCGGCGACTCGTACCAAGTGCAATGGACAGTATCGAACCAAGGCGCCAGCGCCACCGACGATGTGACGCTATACGACCAGGTGTTTCTATCGACGCAACCGACGCTCAACGCCCCAGGGGCCAGGCAATGGTTCCTGGGTACAGTGCGGCACGACGGCGTCGTCGCCGGCGGAGCGAGCTACACGGCGCAACAAACGTTTCAGCTTTCGCCCGAAATTTCCGGGCAATACGTCATTGTGGTCTGCAATACAGGCGGCTCGTGGGAAGGCCCCTATGGCAACAACAACGTGAGCTCCGCGGCCACCCACGTCACACCGCTGCCTCCGGCCGATTTGCAAGTGAGCTCGGTCACGGCCGCAGCCCCCAATGATTCGGGCGAAAAAACCTCGGTAACCTGGACCGTGACGAATGATGGTGAGGCGGTGTGGCCGGGCACTCGCTATTGGGTCGACGACGTCTACTGGTCGGCCTATCCGACCCTCGACGTAAGCCGCGATCGCCTGGTGGGCGAGTTTACGCACAGCAACGACCAGCCGCTGGCCAATGGGCAGAGCTATACCCAGACGCAATCGTTCACGCTGCCCCCCGGCATTGGCGGAACCGATGCCAATCCACAAACGTACTATGTTTACGTCGTCACCGACCCGCGCGGGACGACAGACACCCACGCGAGCGATAACGATTCCAGCCGCGGTTACTTCGGCTCCCGCGCGTACGAAGATGCCACGAACAACGTCGGTGGCGGCGCGCTGCCGGTTATCTACCGCGAGGCCGATCTGAAAGTAACCGGACTCGTGGTCCCGTCGACGCCGCCGAATTCGGGCGACACGATTCCGGTCACTTGGACCGTGACGAACACCGGCAATCGCGACACGCGGCAATCGTACTGGATCGATCGCGTTTATCTCTCGCGCTCGCCGTCGCTGGGCAGCGATGCTTACGACCTGGGCAACAGCGGTCATAATTCGGTTTTGAAGTCGGGCGATTCTTACACGACGACGCTGAATGTGCGGCTGCCCGACGGCATTTCGGGCAACTGGTACCTGGTGGTCTTCACTGACTCGAACCTGCAGGGTTTGGCGACCACGCCGGGCGTTTACGGCGACGGCTCCGATTCGTTTCTGGCCCGCGTTCAAGAGTTTCAAGGCGAGGGCAACAACATCACCTCGGCGCCGTTATCCGTGGTGCTCACGGTCCCGCCCGACTTGCAGGTAACCTCGGTGACGGCGCAAGGCCCCGACGCCACGCAGCCTGACCACGTGCTCACCGGGCAATCGTTCACGGTCGCCTACACCGTCGCCAATGTGGGCGGCGGCGATACGCCGGACCGGCAATCGTCGTGGGGCGATCAGATCTTTTTGTCGCGCGATCAGAACCTCGATTCGGGTGATCTTTATCTTGGTTCTTACCTCGTCAGTTCGACCTCTTCGCTCAACCATTCCGGTGGGCTGAAAGCCGGCGCGAGCTATCAAAACACGCTTACCATTCGTGCCCCGCGCGATCTGATCGGTTCGTGGTACGTATTTGTCATCACCGATCCGCCGAGCTTGCCTTACGCCCCGCGAGGCAACGTCTTCGAGGGAGACAGCGAGCACAATAACTCGCGCGCAACCGCGGCGCCGTTGGTCATCGACCAGCCGCCCCCCTCCGACCTGCAGGTCAATTCGCTGGTCGTGCCTTCCTCGGCGCAGTCGGGCGAGCCGGTCGAGCTACAGTGGACCGTCGACAATATCGGCGTGTATGCCGCCGGTGGCAGTTGGACCGATTCGGTCTATCTCTCGAGCGACGCCACCTGGGACATCGGCGATACGCTGCTGGGCCACGTGGGGTTCAGCGGCACGCTTCCGCCGGGCGACAGCTACACATCGAACTTAGACGTCAACATGCCGGCGGCGCCCCCCGGCCAATACCGCATCATTGTGCGGACCGACATTTTCAACGACGTCCATGAAAGCAACGAGTCGAACAACACGACTGCTTCGGCCGACCTGCTGCAGGTTAGCGTGCCCGCGCTGCAGATCGGGGTTCCTCTGGCGACCACGCTGAACGCAGGCGAAGACCGGCTGTATCAGATCACCGTCGCCCAAGGCCAAACGCTGCGCGTCGATTTGACTTCGTCCAACGCGAATGCCTCGAACGAAATCTATCTGCGCTACAACGCACTGCCCAGCGGCTCGGCCTACGATGCCATCTATCAAGGCGCGTTGCAAGCCAATCAATACGCGATCATCCCCTCGACGATGGCCGGCACATATTACCTGCTCGTCCACGGCCAATCAGAGCCGGCGACCGACACCGCGGTGACTTTGCTTGCCCAGACACTGCCGCTAGAGATTACCGATGTCACGCCCGACGACGGTGGCGACAGCAAGTATGTGACGACCTCGATTCTCGGCGCCCAGTTCGACCCGCAGGCGATCGTCAAATTTATCCGGCCGGGCATCGCCGAATACGAACCGGTGAGTTACCAGGTGGTCGATGCCACGCGGATTGTGGCCATTTTTGATCTGAGCAACGCGCCGCATGGGCTATACGACGTCGAGGTCATTAATCCCAACGGCACATCGGTGTTCGCGCCGTATCGCTACCTGGTCGAGCGGACCTTGCCGCCCGACGTCACGGTGGGCCTGGGCGGCCCGCGGGTATTGGAGGCGGGTGATAGCGGGCTGTATGGCTTCACGCTGCAAAACTCGACGAACGTCGATATTCCGTACGTGCAGTTCGAGTATGGCATCCCGGAAATCGACGGCATTGCCGGCCCCTATCCGCAGCCCAATCAATATCGCCGCCTGGCGATGAACACCGACCTGTCGGGCCAACCCAACCTGGGCGATGTTCCCTGGGCGCAGTTAAGCTCGATCGTGGACACCGACGGCGAGAACGTGGCGCCGGGCTACGCCATCGACCTGGCCGACAAGTCGAACGTGGGACTGAGCTTCATGGTTCAGACTTATCCCGACGGAGTTCCGCCCGACGCAAAAGAGAACCCGCCCAGCCAGACCGCGTTCGCGTTCCACATCATGGCCTCGGCCACGCCGCTGACCGCCAGCGAGTTTATCGCGCAGCAGACGCAGCAGGCCGGGCAATTGCGCCAAGCGATTTTGAACGACCCGACGGCCTCGACCTCGCTGCAAATTCTGGCCGCCGATGCCGGCAGTTGGACCGATCTCTATCTGACCGCGCTTACGCAGGCGGGCTTGCTGCGGCCAGTCGATCAGCCGCCCCAGGTGCGCGATAATCCGCTGGTGGCCAGCCTCACATCGACGTTGGCTGCCGGCATTCTTGCCGGACCGGCCGGCAAGCAGATCATCACCAACGGAAACCTGGTGCAGTTTTTTGCGCAAGTGCGCCAGTGGTACGGCGACAATCCTACGCTGACGACGCCCTATAACAGTTTCGGTGTCGACACGATCGATGAGGACGGCGGCGGCAATTACTACGTAGCCGCTCCGCCGCCCGCCAGTGCCTTCGATCTGCACCAGACGCAGCCGACGCATTTCGAGGCGTTCAATGTCTACGTCCCGTACCAGAACGACTACGACGACAACAACGACGTCGATGCGACGCATCCCGAAAATGCGAATTTGGTGACGGTCGCCGCCACCGATTTTTCGATGTTTTTCGAGCAGACGGGGGCGCCGGGCCTGGCCACCTTGACGGGGCCATTGGGGGTCGGCACGCAGCAGTTTGTGCCGGCGGGCCAAGCGCTGCCGTACACCATCCGCTTCGCCAATGGGCCGACGGCTTCATCGGCGGTGGCGCAAGTGCAAATCGTCGAGCAACTCGATCCGAATCTCGATCCACGCAGTTTTCGACTTGGCGACCTGCAGCTCGGCGACTTGCAAGTACATATTCCGAGCGGGCTCGGTTCGTTTCAGGGAGATTTCGATTTTACGCAATCGAGGGGTTTCATTCTAAGGGTCAGCGCCGGCATCGACGTCACGTCGGGCGCGATCACCTGGCTGTTGCAGGCGATCGATCCGACGACCGGTGAGGTGATTCAGGATTCGACGAAAGGATTGCTGCTGCCCGATAACGCCGCGGGGGCAGGCGAAGGGTTTGTGAGCTACAGCGCGGCCCCCAGCCAAGGCCTGGCCACGGGCGTGCAGATCAACGCGCAGGCCCGCGTCTTCTTCAACACCTCGGCCCCGCTGGTGAGCAACCAGGTGACGCAGATGGTCGATGGCGTCGCGCCCACGACTACCTTAACCGCCACGCCGGTCTCGCCGGGCAGTTCCGACTACCAGGTCTCGTGGAAATCCATCGACGACAGCGGCGGGTCGGGCGTCAAAAGCGCGACCGTCTACGTCTCGCAAGACGGCGGCGACTATACCATCTGGCTCGACCAGACCACCGACAACTCAGGCGTGTATAACGGCCAGCCGGGACACACCTATGAGTTTTTGGCGCTGGCCACCGACAATGCCGGCAACCACGAGCAGCCACCGGCCATCGGTCAGGCGGTGCCCAGCGACGATTCGCAAGCCGATCTGGGCAGCTTGCCGAGCGTGGCCAGCACTTCGGTCGATCTTGGCGCGCCTGCCCAGCCCAGCGGCACATCGACGAACCCGCTGTTCGTTCAAGCGCAGCAGGCGATTCCGGCGCCGACGCCTACCAACCGCCCCTCGGAGTTCCAAAAGCTGTTGCTGCCGTTTACGGCCCAAGCGTTTGGCACCGGCATTGCGCAGAGCGAAGCCGGAATCGGCCCGTTGGCTTTGTTGCCGATGCCCGATGGTTCGCTGCTGGCCAGCGGCGGCCCGGCTCGCAACGAGTTGCTCGTGTTCGGAGGCGGCGGCGGTCAGGCCGGGGCGCCGCTGGCCACACTCTCTGAGCCGATTTACGACCTGGCGCTCGACGCGGCCGGGAATCTTTGGGCCACGACCGGCGGCGGGCCGCTGTTGGAGGTTGATCCGCACACCGGGGCAATCATCGGCCAATATGGCGACGGCTTGACGCAAAGTCTGGCCATTCAGCCGAACACGGGGGATATCTACATTTCCTCCGGCCACGGTATCGAGATTTTCAACACCACCAGCCACACGTTTCGGCACTTTTCCGATTTGCGCGTGGGCAGCCTGGCCTTCGCCGACGATGGCACACTGTGGGCCGCGGCCTGGCCGCAGCATGCCAACGACGTCGTCCGCTTCATGCTGCCCAGCAACAGCCCGCAAGTCATGTTGCAGCTCACTTCCGATGTCGACTCGATCGCCTTCGGCGTGCCGGGCAGCAAACTCGACGGGCTGTTGTTTATTTCGCACGACGAGGCGGCGCCGGGCGGCGCCGGCAGCGAGCTCGACCTGGTCGACGTGGCCACGTTGCAGGTGATCGCCGTCGCCAGCGGCGGCACGCGCGGCGACGAGCTGAAGACCAGCGCCGATGGCCGCGTATTCCTCAGCCAATCGCACGAAATCGACGTGCTCAGCCCGACGCGGCCGGCGCGGGTGGCGGCCGTCAACCCACCGCCGCAAGCCGTCGTGTCGCTGCCGATGGGCACGATCAGCGTCACCTTCGATGAAGACATGTACGCGGGCGTCCCGACCGACGCCCACTCGGTGACCAACCCGGCCAATTACACGCTCACCGGCGACAACAGCGGCCCGATTGCGGTCAACTCGGTCACCTATGATGCGCCGAGCCACACCGCATTATTGGCGTTCAACGGCATCGCGGCCGACCATTACGCGCTTTCGGTAAGCACGAACATTGTCGGCGCCAATTCGCTGCCACTGGTGGCGGCTTTCCGCAGCGATTTCCAGGCGATTCTCGATGTCACGCCGCAGACGCCCGTTCGCTTTATGAACGCCCGCGCCAGCGCGGCCGCGCACACCATCAGCTACGACGTGACCGTGACCAACAATAGCGGTTACGACTTGCTCGCGCCGTTGATGCTGCGAATCACCGGGCTCAATCCGACCGACGCGCAGGTGCAGTCGCCGCTGGGACAGCAGCCGTCCGGCGACTGGTGGCTCGATTTGAGCAGCGCGCTGACGAACGGTGTGTTTGCGAATGGCCAAACGACCGTGCCGATGACGATCACCTTTTATGATCCCTCGTCGTTGCGGCTGGCCTTTAAGGCCGGGGCCTTGGCGATGCCCGCTCCCAATCTGTCGCCCATCTTTGACTCGCAACCGATCGAAACCGCCGCGGTCGGCCAGCCTTATCAATATCAAGTGGCTGCGCACGATCCAGACGGCGGCTCGGTGAGCTACGTCTTGTACAGCGGGCCGAGCGGCATGGCGATCAACGGCCAAAGCGGGGGAATCGCTTGGACGCCCGCCGCCGGCAGCCCGGCCAACGCCAATGTGGTAGTAGAGGCCTACAATGCTCGCGGGGCGCACACCACTCAAAGCTTTTCGGTTGCGGTCAGCGGGGTCAATCAGCCGCCGGTGTTCGATCCGCTGCCCGCCACCACCCACGGCCAGGAAGGGCAGCCCGTGAGCATCACGCCGCATGCCACCGATGCGGAGGGCGACTCGCTGATCTATTCGGCCGACAACCTGCCGCCGGGTGCGCTGTTCGATCAGAGCACGCAAACGCTGACGTGGACGCCCGCCACAGGCCAGGCGGGGGAGTATCCGGCGATCCGGTTCACCGCCAGCGACGGATTGCACCAGATCAGCGAGACGACCACGCTCGTCATTTCGCCCACGCCTCAGCCGCCGACTTTGCTGCGCCCCGCCGACCGCACGGTGACCGAGGGAGAATCGGTGCACATCGCACTAGCGGCGAGCGGTGCGCCGGGCGTGGCGTTGACTTACACCAGCGACTTCCTGCCCGGCGGAGCGCGGCTCGATCCCCACACCGGCCTTTTCGATTGGACGCCGGACTACGATCAGCACGGCGTCTACCAGGTGCCGTTCACGGTGAGCGACGGCGCCTTATCGACGACCGTGACCACCACGATCACGGTGTTGAATGTCAACGCGCCGCCGCAGTTCGACAATCTCGGCGCGTGGCGGGTGGCTGAAGGCCAGCACCTGTATTTCCGCGCCTTCGCGTTCGATCCGAACAACCCTGGCTTCGCCGCGCCAGACCGCATGCCCGAAGGAACATTAACTCCGCTCGAAGGCACGCAACCCACGATCACCTACACCGCCAGCGGCCTGCCCAGCGGCGCCAGCTTCGATCCGCAGACGGCGATCTTCGATTGGCCAACCGGCAACAGCGACGCCGGCGTCTACCAGGTGACGTTCACCGCCACCAACGACGGCGATGGCACGGGCGCGCCGCTCACCAGCAGCATCACTGTTCCGATCACGGTGCTCAATGTTAATCGTGCGCCGCAAGTACCGCCGATCGCCAATGTTTCCCTCGATCACGATATGAGCTCGTCACTGGCGGTTGCGGCCACCGACCCGGATGGCGATCCGCTGACGCTGTCGGTCAGCGGTCTGCCGCGCTTCGCCACGTTTGTCGACCAGGGCGGTGGCAATGGCCAGTTCCAGTTCTCCCCCACGCTCGACGACGGCGGCAATTATACGATCACCGTCACCGCCACCGATGATGGCGATGGCAACGGCCGCTACGCCGTTCTCTCGAGCTCGCAGACCTTCGTGCTCACGGTGAACTCGCCCAACGAGCCGCCGCACTTGGCGCCGATCGGCGACAAAGTGGCCGTGGTCGGTCAGACGCTGCAATTCACGCTGCAAGCGACTGACAACGATCAAGACCCGCTCACATTCAGCGCCTTGGGATTGCCGGCCACAGCCACCCTGACGCCCAGCAGCGTCTACGGGCAGGCGGTCGTCACCTGGACGCCGCAAGCGGCCGATGTCGGCCAATCTCCGATCGTGTTCGAGGTGACTGACAACGGCAACAACGGCGCGGCGGCGCCCGCGGCGGACCAGCAGAGCGTGCATTTTGTGGTTCGTACATCGAACTCGGCGCCCGTGTTGGCGCCTGTGGCAGATCAGACCGTGGCCGAGGGGCAGACACTGGCGGTGCCGTTGCAAGCCACCGATGCTGACGGCGACGCCATCACTTATAGCGCCGCGCACCTGCCTGCCGGCGCTGCGTTCGATTCTGTCGCCGGTGTTCTTCGCTGGACGCCCAGCTTCGGCCAGGCGGGCTCTTATAACGGCATCGTATTTACCGCCAGCGATGGCAATCTCTCCAGCTCGGCGACGATCGCCATTCAGGTGGCGCCGGTCAATCAGGCCCCGCGGTTCGTGCCGCTCTACCCGCAGTCGGCCCGCGAAGGCACGCTGTTGCAGTTCGCCGTGGCGGCCAACGACCCCGACGGCGACCACCTGACGTACAGCGCTGTTTCGGGCTTGCCCGATGGCGCGCAGCTCAACACGGCGTCTGGGCAGTTCCAATGGACTCCCAGCTACATGCAGGCTGGCGATTATATGGTCAACTTTAGCGTGCAGGATGCCGGCGGCTTGAGCGACACGCTGGCCGTGCAAATCCACGTCGACAATGTCGATCGTCCGCCGACGCTAATGGTATCGAACCACACGGCGGTGGTCGGGCAAGCGCTATCGTTCTCGCTGGTGGCCGCCGATTCCGATGCGAGCGACACGCTGACCTATTCCGCCAATGGGCTGCCCCAAGGCGCGACGCTCAATCCCGCCTCCGGGCTGTTCCATTGGACGCCCGGCCCGGCGCAAACCGGCGATTATGTGGTAACGTTTTCCGTTTCCGATGGCGAGCTGACGACCAGCCAGCCGGCCTTGCTGCGGGCCGCCATCACGCCGGTCGCTCCGCAGGTGTTGGTGGTGCTGACGCCCAGCTTTCCGGCGGCGCCGGGTCAGTCGGTGCTGGTCCACGCCGTAGCCACGAGCGTGGCGCCGATTGTCAACCTCACGCTGACGATGGCCGGGCAGCCGGTGACCGTCGACAGCCAAGGCCGCGCCACATTCACGCCGATGGCGCCCGGCAAAGTGTCGATTGTGGCCGCAGCCACCGACGCCGACGGGCTGACAGGGCAGTACACGACGGTGCTCAAGGTGGCCGATCCCAGCAATGCGACGCCGCCGAGCGTTTCGCTCAGTTCACGGCTGACCTATGCGAAATTGGCATCGCTCACCAATATCATTGGCACGGTGGGCAGTGCGAACCTCGACACTTGGACGCTCGAGCAGGCGCCATTGGGCAGCGACGACTTTACGACTATTGCCAGTGGCGAGTCGCCCCTCAGCGGCACCCTGGCCACCTTCGACCCCAGCAAGCTCGCCAACGGCTTTTACCAGTTGCGCCTCACTGCCGCCGACATCAGCGGCCGTGTGAGCCAGACGCAGATCGTGGTCGAGGCCGATACCGCAGCCAAGCCCACCCAGTACCTGCGCACCGAGACCGACCTGACCGTGAATCTTGACGGCGCGAACGTCGCCATCCAGCGCCAATATGATTCGCTGGAAAAAGACCAGCCAGGTTCGCTGGCCGCCGGCTGGCGATTGGTGAATCGCGATTTCAATCTCCAGGTCAACGTGCCTTCGACGGGCGATGAAGATCTGGGCGTCTATAGTCCGTTGCGGGTGGGCACACGGCTCTATTTGACGCTTCCCGATGGCAGCAGGCCGGGCTACACGTTCGCGCCGGTGGCCCATCCCCAAGCCGGCATCACCTATTACACGCCCGGCTGGAGGGCCGATTCGGGCGTCAGCTACACGCTAAGCTCGGCCGGCGGCGTGCTCACGCTCGCCGGCGACCGGCTGTACGACCTGCAAACCGCCGCCCCTTACAATCCGGCCAGCGACCAGTTCAGCGGCCCCGCCTATCTATTGACCGCCGCCGATGGCACGGTGTACGACCTTGACGCTTCAGGTCAGGTGCTCGACGAAACGCTGCCCAGCGGCGTGCGGCTTGCCTTTAGCGATAGCGGCATTGTCGCCGGCAATGGCGACATGCTGCAATTCGAGCACGACAGCGCCGGCCAAATTAGCGGCCTGATTGCCGCCGATGGCACGCACGTAATCTACACCCGTGATGCCAACGGCGATCTCTTCTCCGCTCGAAATCTGACGCTGGGCCAATCGAGCCGCTACGCCTATTCGGGCGACTCTCATCTGCTTGACGTCATCGTCTCGCCGTCGGCCGGCAATATGATTGTGCAATACGGCTCGACCGTTTCCACGCTGCCGCTGACCGCCGACCTGGGCGGGTCGGGCGAGTTTTTGACGCAAACTCAAAGCGGCTCGCTCGCCGCCGGCGGCGCCGACCGCTATTCGCTGGTGTTCCGCGCCTCGGAGCTGCAAGCGACCGCGTCGGGCGGCGTGTTCCTGGGCGTCGAAGTAACCGCCGCCGCCGGCAGCGCGTTGCAGCCGGCCGTGCCGCAGATCGCCGGCCTCACAGCGCTCGAAACCAGATCGTCTTCGGGCGTGGCCTATGCGCTATTTCGTGTAACCAGCGAGGGGCTCCAATTGCTCGAACTCGCCGGCGCCAACGGCACCTCCGGCAGCTACACGCTGCGGCTCTATGCCGCGGGCGACGCTAACGCCGACGGCGCGGTCGATGGCGCCGATGGTTTGCAGATCGCCGCGGCGCTGGGCGCCTCCGCCGGCCAGTCGAACTACCTCGTGGGCGCCGACGCCGACCTCGACGGCGTCGTCGGCGCCTCAGATCAGCAACTGTTTGCCAGCGATCTAGGCTTCGCGGCCAATCGGCCGCCCGTGGTTACCGCCGGGCAGGCGCTCACCCATCAGGACCTGCCGACCACCGTCGACCTGGCCGCCCTGGCGACCGACCCCGAGAACGACCCGATCTATTTCCGCATTGTCGGCGCCGCCGACGGCACGGCCACGCTCAATGCCGATGGCCACACGGCCACCTTTGTTCCCTCGCCCGGCTACGCGGGAGCGGCCAGCTTCCAATTTCAGGCCGACGACGGCTACAGCGATTCCCCGGTCGATACCGTGTCGGTGAGCGTCAGCACGGCGGCGCTGGTCAACCTCGACTTTCAGAAGCGCGAGCCGCGACTCGACGTGGGCGACACACAAACGCTGGTGGCTGTGGGCGACTTCGCCGACCAGCCCGGCGTGGTGCTGCCCGCGTCGTACGTCACGTTCCAATCGAGCGACCCGACCATCGTGCAGGTAAATGCCGCCGGGCAGGTGCTTGGCATTGCCGACGGCAGCGCGGTGATCACCATCTCCAGCCACGGCTTGCAGGCCGCGACCGCGGCTACGGCGGGCGTGCCTTTCGATCCCCAGTCGCAAGACCTGTATTATCTCGGCCTGCAAACGTCGCTCACCTCCGAGACGCTGGCCGAGTACGTGGGCGCGCACCAGCTCGACGTCTCGTTGCAACAGCAGATTGACCTGACTCCGGCCGCGAGCGGCACGCTCTACTTCACCAGCAATCCCAGCATCGTGCAGGTGAGCGCCGATGGCATGGTCACGGCGGGTGCCGCGGGCACAGCAACGATCACGGTGATCAATGGTCCCGGCGAGGCCACGGTGCCGATCAAGGTGGTTGCACCGACGCCCGGCGCGGTGAGTGTGGGAACCGACGGCGCCGTCGTCGAAGGCGCCGACGGCTCGCTGGTGATGGTGGCGCCCAACTCGGTTACCACCGCCACCACCATGAGCATCACGCCGCTGGCCCAGAGCGATCTGCCGTTCGGCCTGCCGGGGGCGCTGCATTATCTGGGCGCGTTTCATCTCGACCTGGGCGCCGCCACGCTGGCCCGTCCCGTACAGCTCATCGTGCCCGCTCCCGCCGCAGCGCCCGCCGGCACGAAGGTCGTTTTCTATCAGGCCAGCTCTCTGCCTGACGCGGAAGGCAATTCCTTCCCTGTGTGGTTTGAGAGCGAGGTGGGCGAACTCGAAAGCGACGGCCTCGCGCATACGACCTCGCTCGATACCTTGGATGAATCGGGCGACTACATCTTTGGTTACTGGACCGACGCCGCCGAACTCGATGGCGTTGTCTCGCTGTCGTCACCGTACATTGAGGCGGGCACGAAAATCGACTTTTATACCTCACTTGGCGGCGGAACGGCGGTCGCAGGGCACGTTTACGGCGATCCCACGTTCTCGTTCGAATCACCGCCGGGGCCACACACGTTGACATTTGAAACGATTCCCAAGCATGGCCCGGTGGTGCTGACTCCCGTGACTGAGGACGTAGTTCCAGGAGGCTCGACCGTCAACGTCGCCGTTAATGTACCGGCCCTTGACCAAGACCCACCCAGCATCAGCGCGCTGACGCTCGACCTCTCGGATTTACAACATCCGTTATTGACGATTACCGGAGCGCACTTCGGCGATGGAAGCGATGCGCTCAACGTGCTCTTTCAGGTGGGCGACCGTGATGCCACCATCGCAAATGCGCTCCAAGTAGCCGGCGGACGGGATGTGTCCGTGCAGGCCACTTACATTGATCCCACGCAGATCCAGGTCGAAGTGCCAGCCGGGGTCGCCTTGGGAACGGCTCAAATTATCGTTCAACGAGCGATGGCCCTCGATGATACGACGGGAGCCCGCGGGAATTTTGACGAAAGTCTGGAGTCCGATCCCGCCGCGCACTATTCGTCCGCCGGTGATTACGGCTTCGCCACCGAACCGGGCAACAACGCCGTCGGCGCATTCGACACGCGCTCGCAGGTGGCAAATCCCAATCAACCGGGCCAGTTTATCGCCAATCCGAATTTCAACGCCGAGATGGCCCAAATTCCCCTCACGCCCGGTACGTTCCCAGGCTATGTGGCGACGACCAACGATAATTCGCGGGCGTATGTGATCTCCGGCCCGCAGCGGGACGTGCCCGACGGTCAAAAAATTTCCGTGATCGACACGGAGACTCTGCGCGAGGTCAGCGCCGACAATGCATCGGGACAAATCACCCTTCCCAAGGGCGCCGCGCCGTTGCAAATCGTGATCGATGCCGCCGATGCCTACGCCTATGTCACCGATGCCGTGCGGCCATCGATTTACGTCATCGACATCGATCCGAATTCCAACACCTACAACACCTGCGTCAAAGTCATTGCCGTGAAGGACGCCCCCCTGGGGCTGCGCGGCATCGCGATCAATGCCGATGGCACGCGTTTGTTCGCCGCGGCGCCGAGCCGATCAACCGATCCGCTGGCCCACCTGCCTGCCACGCCGCCGGGACCGGGACATATCGTCGTGGTCGATCTTGACCCCACCAGCAAGACGCATTGGCAGCAGCGGCCTTCCATCGAAACACCGGGTCAAGCGCCCGACGCGGTGACCGCCACGTCCGACCCAGAGGTCATGGTTTTCACCGACTTCGTCGACGACATCCATGGATTCAACGTGATCCACAACGCCGAGCACGATGCTCCGGAGACCCCATCGCCGTTCGCTGCGCTGCTCGATCAGCCGTTTATCGACTCAACGTCGCTGCTGTTCTCAAATTACGATCTCGACACAAGTACATTCGCGGTCCATAACGCCGACGCCGTCGCCGTGACCAGCGACGGCATGTACGCCTTCGTCAGTGGTTTCAACGTTCCCGATGTGACCGTGCCGAGCAAGGACCATGATAACCATTTTGAATTGTCGGGCATCGGCAACGAACCGTCTGGCAGCACCATCGGCGTCATCCAGTTCAAAACTCCCTTTACCGGCGGGACGACGGTGGCGGCGACGCGCGCCATCCCCACCGGCTTTCCGATGGACCTCGCGCTGAGTCCCGACGACCAGTACCTTTACGCGACCTACGCCGGGGTGCCCACCGCCGCCGGAGACGGCGCGACGTTTGTCTATGGCGTTCCCGCCATTCGTTCGGCCGTCGAAACCCTGCAGAGCAGCAGCACCGGTCTCGCGTTGCTGACCCATTATGGGATCGACGACATCGGCTATGTTGGCGGCGGCGGCACGGAAGCAGGATTTGAACATCTCGATGCTGACCACAATGTTTTGCACAACACGGACATCGATGTTCAGGCGGCTTACGGCCTCGATGGATCGGCCGCCACGATTGACGTTTACGACAAGCAACATGCGCCGCTGGTCATGGGTGGGGTGGTGCGCGGTCTGGCCGTTCCGAGGATGCCGCTGTCGGTTACCGACGCCTCCGGCGACGACAGCCCGGACACGGTATTCCAGGACGGCGCCCTATTGGTAAACCTCGCCGGCGGCGGCGTGCCGCTGACCAACGTGAGCCTGGTGCTCTTGAAGAACGGCGTGCAGGTCGCAAACCTCGGAAATTATTCGGGAGCCACGGTGATCAATGGCCTGATCAATCTGGCCGGGCTCGGCGTATCGCCGGGCTACTACACGGTGCGCGCCCAGGGGCGTCTTCCCAGCGGGGCGATGGTTTATTCCAGCCTGCGAGAGCTGACGATTTTGAGCGTCCCTCCCGCCACGATCGAAAACTACACGACCTCGGTTTTCCCGTATGCGGCGAAAGCGGACACCGGCACGATTTTGGTCGGCGTCGAGGGAACGCACACGCTCAAGCTGGACGTGCCGCGCGACTTGGTGGCAAGCTTGGATGGTTTACAGCTCAGCGACTACGACCCGCTCACCAACTCCACGAGAAGCCAGGCTATTTACCATGGCGCCGCCTATGACTACCTGCGGCTCGACGACGGCCGCGAGATTTACTTCCAGGGAATCGAGTACCTGCAGTTCTCGGACGGTTCGGATCCTTTTGAGCTGCAAGTCCACCCGAACGATCCGGATTTCAAGGACCAGTGGAACCTGATGGCGACCGACGTTCCCGACGCTTGGCGTTTTGCCACGGGATCAGACAAGGTTCTTCTCATATCTCTTGATACCGGTCTGCCGCACGCTTCGGGACTGCCGGTTGACGACTTGGAGCTGAGTCGCGACGTTCTCGACTCCAATGCCATCGCGCCCACCCTGGATACCATTACCGAGATCGGTGGCGTCTCAGACGAAGTCGTCTTCGCGCATCGTCCAGAGGGAAGCGATACCGATACCATCATTCGCCATATTTCCGGTGATTTTCCCTCCACCAATTGGTGGACGGATGGCTTCCTGCCCGGTGGCCAGATTACGATCCAAAACACGCCCCACGATAACGGCACTTTCACGATTAAAAGCATCGATGCGGCTGGCCTCGTCATCACGCTTGAGGGCAACCCCCTGGTGACTGACTTCAACGATTATCACACGGATACTGTGGTCCAGGCGCCGAATGAGCATGGCCACCAAACCATGAGCATCATGTCCTCGACGGCCAACAACAAGTACGGGGTGGCGGGCATTAATTGGTCTAGCAATGTACTCGTGGAGAACGTCTTCGCGGAGTCGATGGATGCCGCCATTACCGCTGGTATTCAATATGCCGCGAAATACGGGCTGAAAGCCGTGTTCCAGTCAAGCGTCGGTAGCACCGAGCCACAAGCCGATCTACATCAAGCGACGCTGAACGGCACCTCAAACAATGCCCTATTCGTTACTTCGGCTGGCAACGGCGACCCCAGCACTGGCTACGGCATCGATATGGACGTCCCGCCGGCGCCCCAGGCTGCATATGCTGCCATTATTGGAGCTCAGAGTAACGGACTCGCGATTGGCGCGGTTCTCTCAAGCACGGCGCAGCCGTATAGCCAGTTTACGGAGGCGTCGTTGAAGGATCCCTCGTCGAGCAGTTCATTTGTTTCCTCGGGCACCTACGGTCTCGCCAACCCGATCGGTCTCAGTCAAGCCAAATACTCCAATTTTGGTAATGAACTGACTTTGGTGGCCCCCACCGATTCACCAGCGACGGACGGAGGCGGCAAAGTGCAATCGCCGACGAATGTCGGCTCTCTCTTTTTCAACGGCACGTCCGCGGCCGCCCCCAATGTCTCCGGCATCGCCTCCCTGGTGTGGAGCGTCGATCCGAACCTTTCAGGCGATCAGCTCAAAAGCATCCTGACCGCCACGGCGGCGCCCATGCCGGACCAGGCACGCAATCCGGACGGTACCATTACGCGCAACAATAAGGACGGCGCCGGCTTCGTGAACGCCGACGGCGCCGTGCGGCGAGCCTACGCCCTGCAGCACAACCCGGCGCTCGCCAACTTGTACAACGACAACGGTACGCTCAAGCCGCCGTTGCTGCTCGGTCCGATCGGGGCAACAAGCGCCACGGCGGGCCTGAGCACGCTGACCGACACCGTGCTTTCACCGATCGTCGAGGAGGCCATCGCTCAATGGCGGCAAACCGGTGTTTCGCAACAGCAATTGGCCCTGCTGGAGGTAGTGGCGGTACATGTCGGCAACCTGCCAGCCACGGAGCTGGCGCGCACCGGCGACGACGGCATCACGATCAACGCCAATACCCCTGGGCTCACTTGGTTCACCGCGCCCAGCCCCCAAGATCAGGGCGCTTTCGAACCCACGACCCTGGCCACCGAGTTTCAGGCCGCGGCGGGCGGTCCCGCTGAGGGCCAGATCGATCTGCTGACCGTCGTCGAGCACGAACTGGGGCACGTGCTAGGACTGGCCGACGCCGATCCGGTCAGCCAGCCGGGCGATCTCATGGACTTTTCGCTGTCGCCCGGCGTGCGGCGATTGCCCGGCG
This sequence comes from Pirellulales bacterium, assembly GCA_025927475.1. Classification (GTDB taxonomy): domain Bacteria; phylum Planctomycetota; class Planctomycetia; order Pirellulales; family JAICIG01; genus JAICLL01. Next base: position 19,417 of record JAICLL010000042.1, on the reverse strand, counting down.
CGCTCGAAACCCAGTTGCTAGCCGGGATGAGCGATGCGAGCACATCGACCACCGCCACTTCCGGCGATACAACCGGCGGCGAGACCACGACCGACTCGTCGACGACGCCCACCATTGACAGTGCCGCGGCGCCGCCAACCACGGAGACGGCGCAGGCGGGTGGCGCCTTAAGCTCCGTGGTGACGACCGCCGACGCCGCGGACGATGCGCCGGCCACGGCAGGCTCGCCGGTCGAGACCTCGGTTTCCACGATTCCTTCCGCATCGGGCAGCGTGCTGGCGCGCGCCGCAATGACCGACGGCCCGGCGGCCGCTGACGCAAGCGATGACGGCCTGGCCACACCGCCGTCCACGGGTTCGATGGTGACGCTCGTGCAATCGCCGGATTTGTCGCCAGCCGGTACCGAGGTTGTAAACGGCCTGGGCGATGTCGCGGGGCCGGCGGCCGGCCACGAGGGCCTGGGCTACCAGGCGGCCGCGGCCATTCCGCAGGCCATCGCCGATTCGCCCGATCTGATCGCCGGGCTGATCGAACAGCTCGAAGCCGAGTCGCTCGCCGGATCATCACTGGCCGCTGATGCGGATGTGCTCGCCTCGTTTTCGGCGATGCGGCGAGACGAGTTGTCGCTGGCGGCAGCCATCGCGGCGCCGGCGCCCGTCTCCACCGGCCGGCTCGATGATGTTTTTGGTTACTTGGATTGGGAGGACCTGCGCTGAGGCCAGCGTCAGGCGCTTTGCCTCAAGAAGAAATAAGGGCAGTCAAGCCGATTCTTGTTTGCACCAAGGAGAACTTTAGTTATGCTCGCTATGCTCTCCGCGAGACGGGCGATGGAGGCGCGCTCGCAGTCAACCTCAACGCCGCTAGGAGCGATGACAATGAAAGCTCTCGTTCGACATGCGCTTTGGCGCCTTGGGCTGGCGATCGCTCTGACGACAGGCGGCACGGCCAGCGCCGCGGTCATCGTGAACGGCGATTTTAGCGATGGTCTTGATAATTGGGCGGTGACCGCCGTTACGGATCCCATCGTTCCTTATACGGTTTCTATTCTGGACGGCACGGCTACCATCGACCAAACTGGGGAAACGGTGGCGAGCGTCTCAGACGGCGTCTCGGGCCGCATTGCCACCATTAGCCAAAGCGACGACTTTTCCGTGAGCGAGATCGACCTCTACCAGGTGTTCACGCTCCCCGACTCGCCTCAGAGTTTGCAGTTCACTCTGGGGGTTTCAAGGCTGGACAGTTCCGGTTCCTATCCCCCGCCGGGCTTCGGCGCGTCGCTGCTCGACCCGTCAACGCTTCAAGCATCATCAGGCGTCGCGACAGTCGACTCCGCGACCGATTCGTTTTACCTACACGGCTTGACGACGGACGATGCTACCAGCCAAGCCACCAGTGCTGTCAGAATCACGCCCTTGTCATCGACTTCGGAGCAGGTTTCCCTCGATCTTTCGGCGCTCAGCGGCGGCGGTTCGGCGGAGATTCTGTTTCGCCTCTTGGAGGGAGGCGATACGAGCGCCGCCGTTTCGATAAGCGACGTAAAGCTTCTTTACGGTTCGCCCGGCGGAGGCGGTGGCGGGACGCCGGTCGTGCCCGAGCCGGGCACGTTCGGCATGTTCTTCGCCGGCGCGGCATGCCTTTTCTGGGCTAAGCGGCGGCGCACGGCGTGACGACGGTTTTGAACCGAAGGCGCCGTACAGCATCGTGATCATTCAACACGCATTGATCCAAATCATGCTGTAACGATGGCAGCCAGCAATTTGCGGTGGGGATCATCTCAAGGGGCTGAACTACAAACCGCCTGCGGTTAATGAACTGGGCGGCACAGGACTCGAACCTGTGACTTCCACCGTGTGAGGATGGCGCTCTAACCAACTGAGCTAGCCGCCCGAGAAAACTGAGTATAGCAGCCCGCCGAAATCGAACCGCGCTATGCCTGCACCGGCGCTTCGGCCGTCGACGCGGCCGCCAGGCTCTGCGACTCATTCGCCGGTTCTTCCAACGCGGGCTCGGCGGTGGGCGGCTCGAACTTCGGGGCGGTCGGCTCGTCGCGGTCGTCGATTTCGTGGTATCGGCGAATCTGCTGCGGCCGACTGTCGGCCACGTTCAATTCGTCTTTCAGATCTTGCATTCCCTTTTTGAACTGCGACAGACTCTGCCCCATCGAACGGGCCACCTTGGGCAGGTTGCTGCCAAACAGCAGCACCGCCAGCGCCCCAATAAACATCACTTCCATCGGGCTTAAACCAAACATCGCAATCACCCCAGATACAATGGAACCTGTTCTCGAACCCCAGACCCAACCATCCACGCTTTTACGACTTGCCCGTCGGGGCCTTCGCATGGTCGTCGAGGCTGGCACTGCTGCCGCCGCGATCGCTGCCGCCCTCGGGATCCTCTTTGATGCCTTGTTTGAATTCGACCACGCTTCTGCCGACCGAACGCATGAGCGAGGGGAGCCGATGGCCAAACAAAAGAAGAACGACCCCGCCAACGGCGATCAACTCCAACGGATGTAAAAAACCGAAGAGCGGTACCATAAACGATGCTCTCAAAAAAGAAACGTGGAATCAAGGCCACCGACTTTGCGGCCACACCGATCGCAAATCCAGGTGGGAACCCAGCGCAACGCCACTCCCCGCCTGCCTTTGCTGCCCCAGGCGCCCTTACGCCAGCCAACCTCTAATTCTACTGGCCGCGACCCGGCTGTCAAACTAATCAAACGAATACCCGGCGAAGAAGATCTCGCTCGGCTTGTTCTGCTTATAGATGACAATATATATGCCCTGGCCGCGATCGATGTCGCTGAAAAAGGCCATGTTCCGCTCGACCATTTCGTGCGTGGGCTGGGTGGTGCCAAAGTGCTTTTTCAGGTCGAAATCGCCCAGCGGCGAGACGGCGCAAAACTCCGGCTCCGCGGTCACAAAGTGCAGGTCGAGAATCGAACGGGTGCCGTCGGCGTCGGCTGCCTGCCGGGCCAGCTCAATCGAGGCGTGCGCGGCGCCGGGGGCCGGCGCCCGCGAGCCAACCGGAAACTCGGGAAACGCGATCACCGGGTTGTATCTGCCAGCCTGAAACTCGCGCTGGCGCAGCGTCTGCAGGGCGGCACCTACGTCGGGCTGGTAATCGACAAAGTAATAATACGGATGCGCGCCCATCGATCGTCCATCGTAATGCGAAGCGGCCCGTCCGCGGTACACGCCGTTGGGCACGCTGCGCGCTCAGCCACGCGCAAAAAAGTAACCGCCGGGCCGAAACCCGGCGGTTACCACCAGTGGCGGGGACAGGATTCGAACCTGCGACCTCGAGGTTATGAGCCTCGCGAGCTACCGGACTGCTCCACCCCGCGTCAATTGTTCTGCAAGCCATTATATCGGTTGGCGGAAACTCGTCTAGTCGTTTTTTAGCGGGCTTTTCCAAGCCTCGGCAGGCCAGACGGCCGATTGTGACGGTCGAACCGAGCCGGGGCATCGGCAACCTCTGCCCCAGCCATTGGCCGGCGCTCACTTCGTCGGCCATGGAATAGCCCAGGGCGGCTGTGTCCCACATGCCCGCTGCTTGGCGCTGTGGAAAGGCACAGGTAGACTCAATCTAAGGCGGTCGTTCGCCGCAAGATCGTTCAACAACCTAGGTTTCGTCGGCAGCGGCCAGTCTGAGGCAAATCTGGCTGAGGCCGGCAGCCGGGGCGCGACGGGGAAGAATATGTCCATGGCGTTGCCCGATCCGCCGCAACGAGCGAGCGCCGATCCGAGGGCGCCGAGCGGTTCGGCGGGCGTGCCGCGGCCGATTCCGGTTCCCCGTCCGGCGCCTGTGCCGCCGGCGGCGCCGATGCCTGCCGTACCTCCTGCCCCAAGCGCATCGGCGGCGCCGCGCCCCGTGCCGGTCGCCGTGCCGCGGCCGATTCCGGTGGGCACAGCAGCGCCGGCCCCCGTCATGCCGCGGCCGATTCCAGTGCCGCGGGCCGCCAGCCCGGCTCAGTTGGCTCTGCGCGAAACCGGCGACGAAGAGAGCGACGTCGAGCTGAAGCGAGTGGCGCTGAAGAATGGGCCGCCCTGGTTAATCAGTTGCCTGTTTCACCTGGTGCTGGTGGTGGTGCTGGGGCTGTGGCTGGTGCGTCAACAGGGCAAGGCCAACGGAATCTTTTTAGATGTCTCCTCGACGGAAATTGGCGAGCAACTGCTCGACGCCGATTCGATCATCCCCCTTGGAGAAATCACCGACGAGGAGTTGGCCCTCACGCCCGACACTTTGCCCGAGGTGGACGACCCGTTTGCCAAAGATTCCTCGCTCGAAGTGAGCCTCGACAGCGAGACGCCCGTGCCCGATTTCACTGGCCCGACCATCAGCATTGCGTTAGCCGGACGAGAGGAGGGAACGAAGAAGTTGTTGCTGGGCAAATATGGCGGCAACGGTCAGACGGAAGATGCCGTCGGGCTGGGGCTAAAATGGCTCGCTCGGCAGCAACGCAAAGACGGCACCTGGAGCTTGACCGGACCCTACCGCGATGGCGCGGTCAACACCGACACGCCCGAATCGGCCACGGCCATGGCCCTGCTGGCCTTTCAAGGGGCGGGCAACACGCATCAGAAAGGCGAGTTCCAAAAACAGGTGTCCGCCGGCATCGAGTCACTGCTGAAAATGCAAAACAGCGAGGGCAATTTCTTTCAAGAGCGCGGCACCGCCAACGCCTGGTTTTATTCGCATGGACAAGCCACGATTGCCGTCTGCGAACTGTATGGCATGACCAAGGACCCCAGGCTCAAGAAGCCGGCCGAGCTGGCCATCAAGTATTGCTTGGAATCGCAAGACCCGATGTTGGGCGGCTGGAAATACTGGCCGCGCAGCGCCAGCGACACTTCGGTGACCGGCTGGGTGGTGATGGCCTTGCAGAGCGCCCGCATGGCGGGCCTGGAAGTGCCCAGCCCGGTGCTGCTGAAGATCGGCGAGTTTCTCGACAAAGTGAGCGAGCCAAGCGGCGGCAGTTTGTATTCGTATGAAATCGGCCAGGAGCCCAAGCGGTCGATGACCGCCGAGGGATTGCTCTGCCGGCAATATTTGGGTTGGCGGCGCGACGACCCGCGCTTGATTGAGGGAGTCGAGTACCTCATCCGCCAGCCGCCGCGGCCCAACGATCGCGATGTCTATTACTGGTATTACGGCACTCAGGTGATGCACCACATGGAAGGCAAGTATTGGCCGGTGTGGAACGCCGCCATGCGCGAGACGCTGGTCAACACCCAAGAAAAAAGCGGCCTGGAAAAAGGAAGCTGGGCGCCGCAAGGCGATCAATGGGGCGATACGGGCTACGCCGGCCGGCTCTACACCACCTGCCTCTCGCTCTACATGTTGGAAGTCTATTACCGACATTTGCCGATCTACGGCATGAAATCGCAGTGATGCCCAAGGGTGGTACTCGCTGCACTCGGCCCACCCTGCGAGCAGGGCTTGCATTGCAGGGCTATCGACTAAAATCGTGTCATGCCCGAAACGACCCGACCCACGGAGCACGCGATGCCAGTTCACTCACCTTGCCATTTTCGTTTCATCTGCATGGCGCTTGTTTTTTGTGGCGGGACGCTGCCCGCCGGCGCTCAAGATTGGACCCGCTTTCGCGGCCCCAACGGTTCGGGCGTGAGTGATGCTCAAACCGTGCCCACCCAGTGGTCGGAGAAAGACTACAACTGGCGGGTTTCTCTGCCGGGCATCGGGCATAGCTCGCCCGTCATCTGGGGAGACAAGATCTTTCTGATCAGCGCCTTCGACGACACCGCCACGCGGCTGGTGCTTTGCCTGCGCGCCGACGACGGCCAGATCGAATGGCAGCGCGAATATCCCTCGACGCCGCACAGCAAGCATCAGCTCAACAGCTTCGCTTCGAGCACGCCCTGCGTCGACGAAGAGCGGGTGTATGTCACCTGGACGGCGCCCGAAGAGTTCACCTTGTTGGCGCTCGATCACCAGGGCAACGAAGTCTGGCGGCGCAACCTGGGGCCGTTTGTCAGCCAGCACAGCGGCGGAGCGTCGCCCGTGGTCTATGGCGATCTGCTCATCATGGCCGACGACCAGGGCGACGAAGATTTTAAAGGCAAGAGTTCGTTGGTAGCGCTCGATCGGCGAACCGGCGAGCCGCGCTGGAGGGTCGATCGCCGCACCAAAGTGGTCGCCTATTCGACGCCGTGTGTTTACCGGCCGCGGGGGCAGGCCGAGCAGCTCATCTTTACCAGCCAGGCGCACGGTATCACCAGCATCGACCCGGCCAGCGGCGGCGTGAATTGGGAACTGGAAGTTTTTGACAAGCGCAGCGTTAGTTCGCCGGTGATTGCCGGCGGCCTGATCTTTGGCACGTGTGGCTCCGGGGGCGGCGGAAGTTACGTTGCCGCGGTCCGTCCGCCGGCCAGCAGCGGCGACGCGCCCGAACTGGTCTACACCGTCAAAGAGTCGGCGCCGTACTGTCCGACGCTGCTGGCCTTCGACGATGTGCTGTTTTTGTGGAGCGACTCCGGCATTGTCAGTTCCGTTGACATCGCCAGCGGCAAGTCGCTGGGCCGGCTGCGCGTGTCGGGCAACTATTTTGGCTCGCCCGTGTGTGTTGGCGGGCGGTTGTATTGCCTCAGCGACGACGGCGACGTGGTGGTGGTTTCCGCCACGAAGAATCCCAAACTCTTGGCTCGCAATCCGCTCGGTGAAGAAAGCCACAGCACGCCCGCGGTGGCCGGCGACCGGATGTATCTGCGCACCATCTCGCACCTGATTTCCATCGGCGGCAAACCATGAACTCGCCGGCAGGCGCCAGACATCCGCGGGGCGAAGCGCGGCTGAGCGGCGCAGCGCATCTGGGCGGCGCCGCGCGGCTGGGCGGCGCAGTGCATCTGGGCGGCGCAGCGCGGCCGCGGGCTTTGACGCCGCTGTGTGGTTCGGCCAGCTTGGCATTGCTGTGCGGCTTGGCCATGTGCGCGCTGTTGCTGGCGGCGCGGCGCGGGACGGCCGCCGCGCAGCCGCTCGCGCCAGCCCTGCTGCCGATAGCGTCCATCGTGCTGGCGCTGGTTGCTTGGAGCGGCCGGGCGCTCGGCGCCGTGGCACGAGCCGCCCAGACGAGCGCCTTCGAACGCATGTCGCCGCTGATCGCCACCTCTGCAAGTCTGCTGTTGATGGGTCTGGCGCTGGGAGCCGCCGGACGGCCGTGGTGGGCGGCGCTGAGCTATTGGACGGTCATCGCGTTGGAGGAAGGATGGGCATGGCGCTCGTATCTGTCCGGAGGCGATTCTTTTCGGCTGCTGCGCACACGGAATCGATCACGTCGTTGGCCCGAGCCTCGTCCGTTATCGCAGGTCGCCGCGCCAACGCCGGTTTCGACGGGGCCTGATCGCCCGCATCGACTGACGCAAGAATATTCGCGCGCCTCGCTGGGCGAGGGCCAAGAGCAAATCCGCGGAGTCTTGCATTTGCACGTGCCCGAAGGCGCTCGTACAGCTATTGCCCACGTCGGCTTTTGTCCGCCGTTTGCTGAGCGACCGCGGTTCGAGATGCGGCTGGCCTCGGGTCCGCCCTGCCGGCTGAAAGTCGGCCAGTTGCTGCCGCAGGGCGCGCGGATCGAAATCAAACTGCACGCGCCGCTGGCGGCCGCGCAAACGTTTTCACTCGAATTCACGGCCGACGGGCAGGAAATACGCTAAGAAGGCTGGCCGGCGCCATCGGCCAGGGCCATCATAAACCCGAGCAAATCGCCGCGCTGGCGGCTGATTTCGCGCAGGCGATGGAAGTTGCCCGACCGCTGGGCCAGCTCGAGCAAGCTGGGAGCGAAGCCGCTGGTGCGGGCGCTCGAAAGGTACTTGGCCGCGGCCTCCAGCGCCTCATCGAGCCGGCCGAGCCGCGCCAGCAGCGACACATAGACTTCGGCCGCGGCGGCGCCCGCGTCGCTGTCGGCCAGCGCCTCGGCCCGAGAACGAAAATAATCGAGCGACTCCTCAACCGACTCTCCCAACAACGCCTGAAAAAACTTGGCGTGGGTCGGATAGGTATCGACGAACGGCTCTTGGCCGGGGTATTGAAATAGCGAACTGAGCCGCCGGCCATATTCGGTCAGGTCGAGCGCCAGCCGCAAAACTTCCGGATCGTCGAGCACCAGCGCAAACCGCACCACCGCCGCCAGGTGCGAGGTGTCGATGTGATACTCGTTGTCGTCAAACAACCAATCGCGGTCGGCCACCAACGCGGCAATGGTATCGCCGGCGGGCGGCTTGCCCTGTTTTTTGGCGAGCTGATCGCGCAGGTTCCGCAGCAAGTCGGCGTGCAAGTGCCGCACCAGCATGGCCGCCACTTGCTGACGCTCGCCGCGCGGTCGCTGGTGCATCTGAGCGTCGAAGGTGGTGATGGCGTTGCACAGCCCGTAATTGGCCAGCACCAGCTCAAAACCCAGCCGCGGATGAATGCCCTCGTAAAGGGCTACTTCGATGATTTGCTCGGTGTTGTCGGGTTCCGGCCTGATTTTTTCGAGCGCCGCGGCCACGTCGGCCCGGTCGCCGGTGGGCCGCAGATACATCCAGGCTTCGCGCACGCGGCCGTCGGCCAGCAGCAGATGCCCCACTTCGCGGCAGGCCGCCAGGTATGCGTCTTCCATCCGCGTGCGAAGCGGCTCATCGAGATCGTCGAGGCCCTTGGTCAGAATGGCGGGCAAGCCCAGCTTCAACCGCGCTTCGAGCAGCCGCAGGTCGAACAGCTCGTGATATTGTTCTTGGCGGCGGAAATGTTCGGCCAATCGCGCCGTCGCGGCCGGCAGCCCCTGGTTGGTCGAAACATCGGCAAGCTCGTCGAACGAGATTTCGGCGGTGTCATTTGGCATCGCGGGATTATACCATGTGCCGGTGCGCGGCGGTACAATAAACTCGGCGTGTTGCAAGCATCCATCTTGGCCCAAAACCTTCAGCCCGACGAATGGGGAAAGATCTCGCTTTCAATCGGCGCCAGTCCAGAACGGATCAAAGCCATCCGATGCCTGGGCAGTAAATCCGGGCGGCCAGGAAACTTTTCCGCCGCTTCGAGCGTCATAAGCAGATAGGAGGACAACCCGCGGGCCAACGGTCGGGCTGCCGGAACAGGGGCGCTCACTCTACAAAAAAGGTCTTGTCATGCTGCCGCTTTACCGCCGCGCGCTCCTTTGCCTGGCGGCCCTCGCCGGGCTGTTTGGCATTCTTTCCGCTTGGGCCGACGAAGAGCCGGCAAAAAAACCGCCGGCGGCCGAGTCAAACTCGTTTGAGCCAGTCGAGCCGGCCACGCCCGACAGCGTACGGCAGCTTTTGCAAGACCGCAAATATGCCGAAGCCGCCGCCGCCATCGACCAGGCGGCCAAGGACAAAGACGCCGACCGCGCGTGGTTGGCGTATCTCAAGGCCCGGGCGCTCTATCTGGCCGCCCAATATGACGACTCGATCGCCGCCTATGAGCAGGCCGAGAAGGATTTTGCCGACAGCCGCTGGCTGCGGCGCTACCGGTTTGGCCGGGCGTTGGCGCTGGCCCGCAAGGGAGATTTTCAGGCCGCCGAAGAAATCTATCGCCGGCAGGCCGCCGATCTGCTCTCGATCGACCGCAAGCAAGAGATCGCCGACATCTATCTGCAATTCGCCGACGCCTATTTCAAACCCGCCGACGAGCACCAGCCACCCGATTACGCCAAGGCGCTGGAGTTCTACAACAAGGCGCTGGAGGTCGGCCCCAAGCCCGACACCCGGCTGGAGGTTGAGCTGCGGGTGGCCCGCTGCTATCAGGAGCTGAAAAACCTGCCGGAAGCGGCCAAGCGCTTCGCGCAATTCAGCAAAGAGCATCCCGACAGCCCGCTGGACATCGAAGCCCGTTATCGGCTGGGCGAAGTGCAGTTGGCCCAGAACCAGCGCGAAGAAGCCCGCCGCACCTGGCAAGACCTGCTGTCCGTGGGCAACGACGAGTCCTCGCCGCGCGTCGCTGAAGCGATGTTCAATCTCTCGCAGACGTTCGGGCTGCCCAACCCCGGCAACGACGAGGAGCTGGACCGCGGCGTCGCCTCGCTCGAAGCCTTTATCAAGCGGTTTCCGGAGCACAAGCTCGCCGGGCAGGCGTTTTTGCGAATTGCCCAAAGCGATCTGCACCGCGGCCGATATGAAGACGTGGTCCGCACGCTCACACGGTTTCTGGACAACAAGAAATACGCCGACCGCGAGGAAACGCCCGACGCTCGCGTGCTGCTGGGCAAAGCCTTCTTGCCGCAAAAAAAATTCGACGAAGCGCTGGCCGCCTGGCGAGAGTATCTGGCAAAGCATCCGGCGCATTCGTCGTGGAGCGACGTGCAGCGCCAGATTGTCGACGCCGAGTATCTGCTGGGGGCCGAGGCCCGCCAGGCCAAGCGCTACGGCGACGCCCGGCGGCTGTGGCAGGCGTTTGCCGCCAAGTATCCGCTCGATCCCCGCAACCCGCGCATTCTGCTCGAGCTGGGCTCGATGGAGTTTCAGCAAGAACATTGGAACGAAGCCATCGCCGAGTGGCGGCGGCTGGTCTCGAAGTATCCAGGCGGCGAAGAGTCGTCGCAGGCGCAGTTTCTGATCGCGGCGACGCTCGAAGAAAAGCTCGAGAAGCTCGACGACGCGCTGACCGAATATCGCAAGGTCACCTGGGGCAGCTTTGCCTCGCAGGCGCAGGCTCGCGTCGCCCGGCTGACGGCCAAAGAACTGGCCATCGCCACCGAGCGCACCTTCCGCAGCAACGAAACGCCGCAAATCAAGCTCACCAGCCGCAACCTGGAAACGGTGCAGGTGCGGGCGTACACCGTCGATCTGGAAACCTATTTCCGCAAGATGCACCTGGCCGGCGGCGTCGAGGCGCTCGACGTGGCGCTGATCGACCCTGACAGCACGATCGAGTTTGAGGTGCCGCGCTACGCCCAGTATCAGCAGCTTGAGAGCACGATCGAGCTGCCGCTGCCCGACAGTCGCCTTTCGCTCCGCGAAAGTCGCGATCGCGGCGCGGGAAATCATGACGCTGATGACGCTGGAAACCGTGGCGCCGACGGCGACAACGCAAACTTTCGCGGAGCGAAAGGCGACAATGCGCGCAAAGCGAAAGACGACCATGGCGGCGTGATGATTGTCACTGTCAGCAGCAAGACGCTGGAAGCCACCACGCTGGTCGTGCAGAGCGACCTGGACATCATCGTCAAAAGCTCGCGCGACGAGGTGTTTGTGTTCGCCGAGAACCTGCGCACCGGCCAGCCCTGGCCCAAGGCGCGGCTGCTGGTGTCCAACGGGCAGCAGGTGTTCGCCGAGGGCGAAACGGACGAAAACGGCGTCTTTCAACAGGCGTTTGAAGAGCTGAAATCGGCGAGCGACGTGCGGGTGTTCGCCGTGGCCGAGGGCAGCGCCGCCTCGAACGTCGTGGGCCTGGAGGGCGTGGGCGTGGCGACCGGCCTGAGCGAGCGCGGCTATATCTTCACCGACCGCCCCGCCTACCGCGCCGGGCAGTTGGTTCACGTGCGCGGCATCGTGCGCACCGTGGCCGACGACCGGTTTGTGGTCGAGGCCGGCAAGAAATACCACCTCGAAGTTTTCGACAACCGCGACCGGCTGATCCGCCAGGACGAAGTCGAGCTGGGCCGCTTCGGCAGTTTCCACGCGCACTTCGCCCTTCCCCCGACGAGCGTCCTGGGCGAATACCGCATTCAGGTGCGCGACGACGACGATCACAGCTACCAGGGCGCGTTCCAGGTGCATGAATATCGCCTCGATCCGGTGCGGCTGGGCGTCGACGTCGATCGCAAAGTGTTTTATCGCGGCGAGGAGATCAGCGGCAAGATTACGGCCAAATTCTATTACGGCGCGCCGGTGGCCGATCGCGAAATCCGCTATCGGTTGGCCGGCGGCCGCGTCTTCACCGGGCGGACCGATGAAAACGGCGAGTTGGCCTTTACTTTGCCCACCCGCGACAATCGCGAAAGCCAGGTGCTGCCGCTGGCAGTGACGCTGGCCGAACGCAACCTGCAAACAAGCGTCAATTTCTATCTGGCCGTGCAGGGTTTTTCGATCGGCGTGGCCACCGTGCGGCCCGTGTTCGTCTCGGGCGAAACGTTTGAAGTGACGCTCACAACGCGCGACGCCGAAGGCAAGCCCACGGGCCAAAAGCTCGCGCTGCACGTGCTCGAAAGGACCACCGTTGAAGGCAAAGTCGGCGAACGCGAAGTCGAATCGCACGAAGTGACGACCGACGAAAAAGACGGCAAAGCTCGTCTCACGCTGCGGCTCGAAGCCGGCGGCAAATATGTATTGCGGGCCGAAGGCGTTGATCGCTTTAAGAACCCCGTGTCAGGTTCTCACCTCGTCAAAATCTCTGACGAGAGCGACACGGTGCGGCTGCGCATTTTGGCCGACAAGCACACGTTCAAGGTGGGCGACGTGGCCAGGTTGCAATTGCACTGGCGCGAAAAGCCCGCCTTGGCACTGGTGACGTTTCAGGGGGCGCGGGTGCTCGACTATAAGCTGGTGCGGCTGAAGACCGGCGTCAACGAACTGGAACTGCCGATGACGGCCACGCTGGCGCCAAATTTTGAATTGGCCGCCGCCGTGATGACCGACGAGCGCCCGCCCAACGACCCGGCGGACGCCAGAAAATTCCGCCGGTTTCACCAGGCGGCCAGCCCGTTTGCCGTCGAGCGCGAGTTGAAGGTGACGATTGCCGCCGCGCGCGCCGATGGCCAGCCGGCCCGGCCCGGCGACGACGTGGAGGTGACGATCACCGCCGCCGATCCGCAGGGCAAGCCGGTCGAGGCCGAGCTGAGCCTGGCGATGATCGAGCAATCGCTCTGGGAAATGTTCGGCGCCAACGTGCCGGCGATCCAGGATTTTTTCCGCGGCCAGCCACGCGCCTCGGCCCTGCGCACGACGTCGAGCGTTTCGTTCGCGTATCATCCGGCCACGCGAAACATCGACCCGTTGCTCTTGGCCGAAAAAGACCGGCGCGAGATTGAAGCGGAAGAACAGCAGGCGCGGGATGAACTAGGCCGGGCACTGGCGATGCAGAACCAGAAAGCCGGTGCAGCGAGGCAGTCCATGTCCGGCGGCATTGGTGGCGGCGGTTTGGCCACTGGCGGTAGAACCGCCGCTAACGATAAGGATTTCAAAAGGCTGGTGGATGACCTGACCGCCACAGTCACCGCCGAAAGCTGGGACGACGCCGGTGGGGCCGGCGAAAGGAAGGAGTTTAAACAGAACCTGTCCTTAGTGATTTCCGAAATGGAAGAGGCAGGGGAAGAAGGTCGCAGTCCTACGAGCGAGTTCAATGTCGATCGCGAGGACGATGGCTCCTCTGGTGACTTCAACTGGGCGCTCGGCTCTGCGCGCGGCCCGATAACCGAGTCAGAGCGCAGGTTGCAAGGTACTCAACACTTCGGCAGAGCTGTGAGTGGGGCAGTGGCCGGCGTGTTCCGAGCAGGGCCAGCCGGGAAGCTGCCCGGTGCAGAAAGCGGCGACATGTGGAAAGAGCGCGCCGGGCGGTCGTACCACTTCTTCGCCGACGAAGACGCAGCCGCGCTTGCCGCAATCGATGGTCGCTCACGCCAAAGCGAATTGGACGCGCTTGGGACGCCTTCAGTCGCCGAGATTCTAACCCGCAACGTCAACGGCAGCATTGCTGTGATCGGTCGCGATGGCACCCAGGTGAACCTGGCGATCGATCAAAAGCTGGGGGACGAACAGGCGGGCGAAGTTGCCGCAAAGCTGGCAGAAGACGGCGCGGTGCTGCTGCCGCCGAACGGCTCGCAAGAGACCGCCTATTGGAACCCGGCCATCGTTACTGATGCCGAAGGCAAGGCGTCGGTCACGATCACGCTGCCCGAACGCACCACCGCTTGGAAGCTGCTGGCCAAGGGAGTGACCGTCGATACGCTCGCCGGCGAGGGCGAGAGCGAGCTGGTGGTCAAGAAAGAACTGTTTGGCGAGTTGAAGTTGCCGCTGGCGTTCACCGATGGCGACGAAGTCGAAATCGAAGCTACCATTCACAACGACGCCATCGAGAAAGAACCGATCGAGGTCACGCTGCGCACCACCATTGGCGGCAAGACGGTGGAAGAAACCCGCACGCTCGAAGCCGGCAAGGGCCTGCACGAGTTGCGGTTCAAAAGCAAGCTGGATCGGCCAGACGAGCCGAACGGCGAGGTAGCTCCCGGCCTGGTGCCGGGCGGAGCCGACGTCGATCGCAAGAACGGCCCTGGTGCAGCGAAGAACCCGCCGGCCACAAGGGCCGGGGCCACCGACGATACGGTGACCATCGAGCTGTCGGTCAAGGCCGGCGGGCGCACCGACACCGTCCGCCGATTGCTACCGCTTCAGCCCTTCGGCATGCCGGTCTATTCGACCGCCGGCGGATCGGCCAGCAGCGACACGACCGTCTGGGTCGAGCCGCCCAAAGAGATGACGCTGAACGACCAGCGGCTGGAAATCATGATTGGTCCCAATGTCGAGCAAAGTCTGTTGGACGTTTTACTCGCCCCCACGCCGCTGTGCGGCGTCGACGCGCTGCGGCTGGCCTCCGGGCTGGACACCACCACTAGCGACCTGATGGCCGCGCTCGCCCTGGAAAAGCTGATCGGCGGCACACGGCACGCCGGCACGCCCCAGGCCGAAGCGCTCGACGGGCGAGTGCGGTCGGCCCTGAGCATGTTGGTCAGCTCGCAGAACGACGACGGCGGCTGGAGCTGGACGGGCAAGGCCGGCGCGAGCAATCGCTATGTCTCCGCCCGGGCCGTCTGGGCGCTCAGTCTGGCCAAAGCCGCCGGTTACCGCGTGGCCGACGAAGTGTTTGAGAAGGCCGTGGGCTATCTCAACGGCCTGGTCGCGGCCACTGGAGAGACCGACTTCGAGACCAAGGCCATTCTGTTGCACGCGCTGGCCGCCACCGGCCGGGGAGATTTTGCCCTGGCCAACCGGCTCTATCGCAATCGGCCCAGCCTTTCGACCGCCGCCCTGGCTTACTTGGCGCTGGCGCTCATCGAGATGGACCGCCAGCCGATGGCCAAAGAGCTGCTCGATCTGTTGGCCAAGCAGTCGCTCGACGAGAGTCGCCTTTCGCTCCGCGAAAGTAGCGCGAAAGTGGCCAAAACATCGCGCGGCTTGTTGCCTTGGAGCGAAGCATCGACCGAGATCCGCGCCTTGT
Organism: Pirellulales bacterium; assembly: GCA_025927475.1. GTDB lineage: Bacteria > Planctomycetota > Planctomycetia > Pirellulales > JAICIG01 > JAICLL01. Next base: position 4,255 of record JAICLL010000042.1, on the reverse strand, counting down.
ATCTGCTGGGCCTCGAAAAGGTTTTGCCCGAGTCGCCCAAGGCCAAGGAATTGGCCGACTGGTTGATGGCGCATCGCCACGCGCATCGCTGGTCGCCCGACAAAGCCACCGGCCCGGCCACGCTGGCCCTGGCCGATTGGTTTGGCCGAACCAAGTTTGGCGACGAGCACTACAAGCTGACGGTGATCGTCAACAACATCGAGATCGGCGTGCTCGACGTCACGCCCGAAAGCCGCACGCAAACCTTGGCCGTGCCGCCGCAGGTGTTGAAGAAAGACAAGCAACGGGTGCAATTCAGCCTGGCGGGCCGCGGGCGATACACGTTCGAGTGCGTGCTGGGCGGATTCGTGCCGGCCGATAAACTCAAAAGCACCACCAACGACTGGCGCGTGCGGCGATATTACGAGCCGGCCCCCAAAGAACTCGACGGCGAGCCGATCCCGCGGGGCTTCGAGGTGGTGCAGGGCAATTTCACCACCTTCCGCAATCCGCTTACCGAGCTGCCGATCGGCCAGCGCGGCCACGTCACGCTGCAGGTCTGGCGGCAAAACCTGCCGCCCAACACGCACGAAGAGCATTTGGAATACCTGGTGATTACCGAGCCGTTGCCCAGCGGCGTGACGGTGATTGAGCAATCGGTGACCGGCGGCTTCGAGCGGTTCGAGCTGCGGCCCGGCGAAATTACGTTCTATGTCGGCAGCCGGCAGAACATCCAGTTGATTCATTACGACGTCCACGGTTACTTGCCCGGCAGCTATCGGGCCGGGCCGACGGCGGTGCGCAACGCTTATCGGCCCGAGCAGCTTGCGGTGGCCGAGCCGAAGTCGCTGGCCGTGCTGCCGCTGGGCAAGCTAAGCAGCGACCAATATCGCTGGTCGCCGCAGGAACTGTTTGAATTAGGGAAGCGGCATTTCGCCAAGCACGAATTGGCCGAGGCCGGCGCCTATCTCACCGAGCTGCTGGCGCAGTGGCAGTTGCGGCCCGAAATCCACCGCGACGCCGCCACGATGCTGCTGGACATTCACCTGGAGCGCGGCCCCGAGGCCGAGATCGTCCGCTACTTCGAGCTGATCAAAGAAAAGTGGCCCGACGTCGAGCTGCCCTTTGAAAAGATCGTGAAGGTCGGCGCGGCTTACGACAAACTGGGCGAGTATGAGCGCAGCTATCTGATCTTTCGGGCGACGGTTGAAAGCAGCTTTTTGCGCGAGAACGGCGTGGCGGGCTTTTTGGAAGAGCAGGGCGAGTTTCTGCGCAGCGTCGAGGTGATGGGCCGATTGTTGGCCGAGTATCCGCCCGAAGGTTATGCCGCGGCGGCCCAGTATGCCTTGGCCCAGCAGGTCTATGCCTATGCTCCGCAGGCGGCCGGCGACGCCAAGCTGCGCGACAAGAAGCTCACGCGCATCGACCTGATCGAACACGCCCGGCGCATGCTCGGCAACTTCTTGACGGCCTATCCCGAAGACCCAGCGGCCGATCAGGCCTCGTTCTCGTTGGCCAACGCGCTGCTGGAATTGAAGGCGTATCGCCAGGCGATCGCCCGCTGCCAGCGATTTGCCGAGCGCTATCCGCGCAGCGATTACCTCGATAGCTTCTGGTACATCATCGGCTACAGCCATTTCGCGCTGGGCGAGCACGAGCAGGCGCTGGCCATGTGCCGCAAGGTGGCCGAGGCCAGGCACGTCGATCGGCAGACGGGCCGCGAAGAAGAGAGCCGCGACAAGTGGCGGGCAATTTACATTCTGGCCCAGGTCTATCACAGCCTGGGCAAGGCGGCCGACGCCATCCGCGAATACACGTTGGTGGCCGACCGCTTCGCCGACGCCAAACAGGCCATCGACTATTTCGCCCACAAAGAAATCGCCCTCCCGGAAGTCACCACCTTCCAACCGGACGAAAAGGTGGAGGCCGAGCTGAAGTTCCGCAACGTTGCCCGTTGCGACCTGCGGGTTTACAAGATCGACCTGATGAAGTTCAGCCTGTTGAAGCGCAATCTCTCGGGCATCACCGGCATCAACCTGGCCGGCATCCGCCCCTACCACGAGGAGTTGATCGAGCTGGGTGATGGCAAAGACTACCGCGACCGCACGCGCAAGCTGCCGTTGCCGCTCAAGGACGAAGGGGCCTATTTGGTCGTTTGCCGCGGCGACGACCTGCACGCCAGCGGGCTGGTGCTGGTGACGCCGCTGGAGGTCGAGGTGCAGGAAGAAGCCAGCTCGGGCGAAGTGCGGGCGACGGTCAAGAACATGGTCGATGATGGCTACGTGCCCGAAGTGCAGGTCAAGGTGATTGGCACGCGCAACGGCGAGTTTGTGTCGGGCGAGACCGACTTGCGCGGGGTGTTTGTGGCCCAGTCGATTCAAGGCACGGCCACGGTGATTGCCGAGGGCGAGAACAACCGCTACGCCTTTTTCCGCGGACAGACCGAGCTTGGCCCGCCGGCGGCCCGCGCCAATCAACCCGCTGGCGCCGCGCCCGCGCCGGCCGCCGCCGAAAAGCCCGCCAGCGACGCCGAGCAACTGCTCGAAGGTTTGCAGCAGAGCAACAGCGTCATTCAGCAACAGCAGGGCGAGAACCGCCGCGGCATCTATCGGCAAGAGCGGAAAGGTGTGAAAGCCAAGGAGGCGTTTTGAGCGCAGGGAGAATGACAGAAAGATTACGGACAGAAACAATTACGGGCAATTGAGAGGCAATAACCTCGTCGTCCGTCCACAGACCTCCGAAAACGGATCGCACGCAGATGATCAGCCGAGTTCTCCCCAAGCTTCGGACATGCGCAACAGCGCCGACGCGGACGCCTGGGCATCGTCCATCCCAAAACCGCGGCGCCCGAAACCGCCGCCGCGGCGACCGGGCGGCTGTGCCCAGACCGACGCGACCAACATCAACAGCAGACACGCCGCCGAAGCGGTTCTGATAAGCATGGTAAAGCCTTTTTTAGGGAAACGACGCGGCCCCGGACGGCATAGTGCAGATCAGCAGCAAAAAGTTACCACCTTGATGAAGTACGTGCCTGACATCAGCCCCGGAAGCCCAACGCGGATCGACGGCGAAGTTGTTTTGTGTGCGTTGTCGCCCTCAAGCGGGCACCGGCAAATCGTCGACCAGCCGCTGAATGAGCGCCTCGACCGCGCCCCGCTGGCTGCCATGCAGATAGCCTTTGGTGATCACGCGGTGTGCCAGCACCGGCACGGCCAACCGCTTCACGTCGTCCGGCACGACGTAATCGCGGCCCTCAATCAATGCCAGCGATTGGCTCGCCCGGTAGAGACATAGCGCCCCGCGGGTGCTCGCCCCCACGTGCAGCTCGTCGCTGTTGCGGGTCGCTTCGACGATGTCGAGCAGATAATCGTGAAGCGATTCATCGACGCCGATCTGACGCGCCGCCTGCTGCAGGCTGGATACCTGCGCGCAATCGAGCACCGGCGTCAACTCATCGACCGGCTCGCCCCGCCGGTGAATGGTCAACACCTGCAGTTCGTCCTCGCGCTCGGGATAGCCCACGCTGATCCGCAGCAAGAACCGGTCGAGCTGGCTCTCGGGCAACGGATAGGTGCCTTCGAACTCGAAGGGGTTCTGCGTGGCGATCACCAGAAACGGACGCGGCAGCGGGTGTGTGACGCCGTCGATCGACACCTGGCTGTCGCTCATCGCTTCCAGCAGGGCGCTTTGCGTGCGCGGGGTGGTGCGGTTAATTTCGTCGGCCAGCACAATGTTGGCGAACACCGGCCCCGGGCTGAAATAGAATTCGGCCGTCTTGGCGTTGAACACGCTGCTGCCGACGATGTCGCTGGGCAACAGATCGGGCGTAAACTGAATGCGGCAAAACTTCGCCGCGATGCTCTTGGCCAGGGCTTTTCCAATGAGTGTTTTGCCAACTCCCGGCACGTCTTCCAGCAGAATATGCTCGCCGGCCAACAGCGCCACCATGCACAGCCGGACCACGCCGGGCTTGCCAAGCACCACTTTGGCCATGTTGGCCTCCAGTTCGCCCACCAGGCTCTGGAGTTGCGTCGCCATCAATTGCTCCGTATGAGGTTCGCGGCCAATGCCGGCTCGTTTAGTGAGTAACCGTCGTAAGCATCGTTGGGGCGGCCGCCAATTTTCCGCTGATCGGTTTTGACGAGCAAAACCGGTAATATGTGACGCCACCGTCCGGGGGGGGGGCGCGGCGGCGCGGGGTGACGGGGGCTAAGCAAAAGAGACAAAATGGACCGGGGGGGCGAGGGGGGGGGGGGGGGGGGCGCCGGGCCGGGGG
>JAICLL010000261.1 GCA_025927475.1 Pirellulales bacterium | reverse complement strand
CTCTTGGAAGCGGCAGTCGAAAGTTATGCTGTCGAAATAAGCGAATGCGGTTGTTGAAAGCGGATGGGGAGGGATTCGAACCCCCGTTGGACTCACGCCCAAAGCAGTTTTCAAGACTGCCGCCTTCGACCGCTCGGCCACCCATCCGTCGTGCGGGGCACGCTAAGACTCACCGGCTATAAATGGCAAGAAAGCCCAACAGCGCTCCGAAACTCAGGACACCGCCAACCACGCGGCGGTTCACAGCCCGCGTCGCCATCCCGCCGCGCGCAACTTTACCAGCCCCTTTGGCAACTGTCAAACTGCCATCGACCGGATGACGACCGGGGCCGCGCGTTGTGCCTTAAAAGTTGATTCGCCTTTTATGGTGGGACTCGCTTCGCTCGGGCCACCCTACTTCCTCATGCGCCGTCGCCAGCCCTTGACCAACTTAACTTTAAGACTCCACCGACCTTCGCTCGGGTTGCACTTCTCATCGACTTCTGCTGAACTAAGTTAACGCTGGAGCAACAGAGCCGTGGCGCTGGCGTAGTCTGCGATTGTGACGTCGCTTGGTTGTTCGCGGCACGCCCTAGCGCGGCAATTGGCCGCAACCAAAGACGGGCGATCATCAGGGGGCGCATAAGTCAAATCGCAAAATACAAAAGTCAAAAGTCAAATCCGGCAACCGGAGAGCAGCCGTCATCACCATTTTGCGTTTTGACTTTTGCATTTTGCAATTTGACTTGGATTCTCGCTGGCGGGTCGATTCGCTTGTGGCATAAAAGCTTCGCGGCCCACAAAGAAATCGACCGTCAGTAGTACAGAGGGCGTTGCGTACAGAAGATTCGATTGACAGAATTTGAAGCGGCACGTGTAGTTGTCAGACCCCTGCTGGAGAACAAATCATGGCCGGTCCATCCCAAGCGACACAGCCGCTCGGCGGCGACGACGTGGCCGCAATCGACGCCCTGCGGCAATCGTACGACCTGCTGAAACAAGAGCTCGGCCGCGTCATCGTCGGACAGCAGCAGGTGATCGAGCGGCTGGCGATTTGCCTCTTCTCACGCGGGCATGGCCTGCTGATGGGCGTGCCCGGCCTGGCCAAGACGCTGCTGGTGAGCAAGCTGGCCGAAACGCTGTCGCTGGGCTTCAGCCGTATTCAGTTTACGCCCGACCTGATGCCAATGGATATCACCGGCACCGATATCTTGCAAGAAGCGTCCGGCGGCCGGCGTGAGTTTCAGTTCGCGAAAGGGCCGATCTTCGCCAACGTGGTGCTGGCCGACGAGATCAATCGCGCGCCGCCCAAAACTCAGGCCGCCATGCTCGAAGCCATGCAAGAGCATAAGGTCACCGTGCTCGGCAAGATGTTCCGGCTGGAACCGCCGTTTATGGTGCTGGCTACGCAAAACCCCATCGAGCAGGAAGGTACGTATCCGCTGCCGGAGGCCCAACTCGACCGTTTCATGTTTCTGATTGAAGTCGATTATCCCGACGAAGCGGAAGAGATCCAGATCGCCCGCACCACCACGGGCGAAGCACTAGCCGAATTGGGGCACATTCTTTCCGGCGAGCAGATCATCGCCAGCCAAAACCTGGTGCGCCGCATTCCGGTGCCCGACCATATCTATGCCTACGCGGCGCGGCTGGCGCGTCGCACGCGGCCGCGCGGCAGCACTTCGCCCGGCTGGCTCAAGCCGTTTGTGGCCTGGGGGGCAGGTCCGCGGGCCGTGCAGTACCTGATTTTGGGCGCCAAGGCCCGAGCCGCGCTGTTGGGCAGTTATATGGTACGGCTGGAAGACGTGCGCGACGTCGCCTTACCGGTACTGGCACATCGCGTGATTACCACCTTTGCCGCGCAGTCAGAAGGAATCGACAGCGCCCAAATCGTCCGGCGGCTGATTGAAGAGACGGACGAAGAGGCGTGACGCGCGCAGAGACTAATTCGGCGATCGTCTCGTTCGACGGCGTGGGAATGACCTACCGCGGTTCCCTGCCCGCCCTCGATGGCATTACCTGCTCCGTGGGCGAGGGCGAATTCGTCTCGCTAGTCGGGCCGTCGGGCTGCGGTAAATCGACGCTGCTGCGAATTGTCGCGGGGCTGGTCGAACCGACGAGTGGCCGCGTGGCGGTGGCCGGCGATGCTCCGCGCCTGGCGCGGCGGCGCGTACGCTTATCGTTCGTCTTTCAGGATGCGACCTTGCTTCCCTGGCGCAACGCGGAGCGTAACGTTGCCTTGCCGCTCGAACTGGCCCATGTGGCCGGGCCCGTGCGCGGCGAAAAATCGCGTGCCGCCTTGCAAATGGTCGGCCTGGCCGATTTTGCGCGGCGTCGGCCGCGCGAGCTGTCGGGCGGTATGCGGATGCGCGTCTCGCTGGCTCGCGCGCTGGTGACCGAGCCACAATTGATTCTGCTCGACGAACCGTTCGGCGCGCTCGACGACATGACGCGGCAGACCTTGAACGAAGAGTTGCTCGGCCTCTGGCAGCGGCGGTCGTGGACGGCCCTGTTTGTGACGCACAATATCGCCGAGGCGGCGTTCTTGAGCACGCGCATCATCGTGCTCAGCCCCAGGCCCGGCCGAATTGTGGCGGACGTGCCGGTGCCCTTTGCCGCTCCGCGCCAGGCGGAATTGCGGTCCGAGCCTGACTTTGCGCGATTTGTGGGTCACGTCGGCCGCTTGCTGCGGGAGGGCCGGGCATGAAACGCCTATTTCGCTGGATGCTCGAATTCGTCGCCCCGCCGGTGGCGTTGTTGCTGGTGGTGGTGGCGGCCTGGCACATGGCGGTTGTCGCGCTGGGTATCAAGCGCTACGTGGTGCCGCTGCCGATCGAAGTGCTAAAGGCCGGCTGGCGGCGCGGCGATGTGCTCTTCTCCGCCGCGTCCATGACGGGCGAAGCCGCCGCGGCGGGCTTCGCCATCAGCTTGGCGGCGGGCTTCGCGGTGGCTTGTCTCTTCTCGCAATCGCGCATGATTGAACGCAGCATTTATCCTTACGCTATCTTTCTGCAGACCGTGCCGATTGTGGCCGTCGCGCCGTTGATCGTCGGCTGGTTTGGCTATGGGTTCCAGAGCGTGGTGGTGGTGGCACTTATCATCAGCATTTTCCCGGTGATCACCAACGCGACCGCCGGTCTGACGGCCATCGATCGCAACTTGCTGGAGCTATTTGAGCTGGCCGGAGCCAGCCGCTGGCAGGTGCTCATCAAACTGCGGCTGCCGAGCAGCGTGCCACACATGGTGACCGGTGCGCGTATTTCCGCGGGGCTCTCGGTGGTGGGAGCGATCGTGGGCGAAATGTTCGCCGGAGCTGGCGCCAGCCGCCCGGGCCTCGGCTACTTGATTCAGCAAACCAGCGGCCACCAGCGCACCGACGAACTGTTTGCGGCGGTGCTCACGTCGGCCGCGTTGGGCATGATTATCTTCGGCTCCGTGAGCGCCGTCGGGCGGCTTGTCACAACGTGGTGGAGCGGCGAGCGCTAAGCCACCCGCCGTAAGATTACCCCTTGACCGGGAGATTGATGCTCGTGGCGTAGGCGCGCATTTTGGAACTCACGTCTTCTAACCTGGCGCGCTTGACAATCGTCGCCACCTCTACGGAGCGTTGCACGTGAACCCGTGCATTCGCGCTCTGGACGAACCCGCCGAACGAAAGGTCATAGTCCGCCTTATTCCTCGCTGTGCGCAACGATTCCAATTGTGACGCCGCTTCGCCGAGTTCGGCGTCGTCCACGTTCGCCAAACACCAACGAACACTCTTGTGGGCCTCTGGCCCGGCCGGCGCCAAGACGCCGCAGGCGCGCACAAAGTCCTCTGGCCAGATGGAAAGCGGCGTAGTACGCGCGGCCGACAGCCGTGCGAAAATGAGCTTCGCTCTTACTCGCCAAGAGCTGCGTGGCGACACTGATAAAATCTTCGCCGGTCACTGCTGGACGTCGATCATCAAGGTATAGACGTTGGCCGACAGCTTCGCCTGGTGTGCGATCTCACGATGCCATTGACGATCGCGGGCCATGATGTCATCGAAGCTTCCGCTGCCCACGACGCAAAAGATCAAATAATGATGCCCCGCAATTTCAGGATCGATCTCGTGCCGAACCTGGATCGGGCCAGGAAACAAACGCTCGGTCATCGACAGCACACGCTGAAACTCCGCCGGCGGATAGGCCGATGGCGGCGTCGCGCCAACATCCGCGTCGGGGCGAAGCAACGCAGAGTAATCGCCGGTGGTGTTCCCAGCCATCTTGGACATCCCTAGAGTTTTGTATCGTTGCCAGCCGCCTTACACAACAATTCTAACAAGGACGGATGCTTGGTTCTAGCAAAGTGGTCGCCTGCCACAGAGACACCATCAAAACCGCACTCCCCACGCCGATCGAGGGCGGATAGAATCTAGCCTTCCACTGGTGCGGGGTTCGATTCGATGCAACTAACGGTCCGTGATGTAGGTAAGTTTCGCAGCGTGTCGGAACCGACGGTCGCGCGCGGGATCAAGGAGATCTTGTGGGAGCTGGCGCGGATCGAGGCGGAACGTTCCGGCGCGGTCGGCGCGCGAAAGGCGGCGTGCTAGCATGGAAATGTGGCTGTTGGCGATCGGCGTTCAGCTTTTCGCCGGCGTGCTTGCCTTCGGTTGCTCGAAGCTACCGCGTGCAACGACCTTGCTGGGCGCCGGCGGCGCCGTGGCGGGTTGTTTGTTGGCCCTTGGTCCGACATGGCGCGCACTGCTGGGCGAAATGCCCGATCATCTGAACGTCGAGTGGGACGCCGCGCACGGTACGTTTCGTCTCGGAGTCGATGCGCTGAGCGCGTGGTTCCTGCTGCCGGTGCTCGTGCTATCGGCATTGGCGGCGGTCTACGGCAGCAGCTATTTGCTTGCCTACCGCGGTCGGAAATCGCTGGGCGCCGCCTGGTTCTTTTTCAACGTCTTCGTCGCCGCGATGGAATTGGTCGTCATTGCGCGATCGGCGGTACTCTTTCTCATGGCCTGGGAAGTCATGTCGCTGGCCGCCTTTGGCCTGGTATGTTTCGAGCATGAAAAGGCCGCGGTGCGAAAAGCCGGTTGGATCTTTCTGGTGGCCACGCACTTGGGAATGGCCTGCCTGATCGCCATGTTCACGTTGCTGGGGCGGCGAGTGGGAACGCTCGATTTTGAATTCTCTCTCGGCTTGCCGACCGTCGCGGCGGGCCTGGAGCCGGCGATTTTTCTGTTGGCGGTCGTGGGCTTCGGAACGAAGGCCGGCTTCGTTCCATTTCACGTTTGGCTGCCCGAGGCCCATCCGGCGGCGCCGTCGCACATCAGTGCGCTGATGTCGGGCGTATTGATTAAAATCGGCATCTACGGCTTGCTGCGCGTCGTGACCCTGCTTGGCGCGCCGGCCCCTTGGTGGGGCGCTTTGCTTGGCCTGGTCGGGCTTATCACCGCCGCGACCGGCGTCTCACTGGCCGTGCAGCAACGCCTTCTCAAACGCGCTTTGGCTTATTCCAGCATTGAGAATGTCGGCTTGATTGCGCTTTCGCTCGGCGTCGGTCTGTGGGCCATGGCCAACCACTTGCCCGTCGCGGCGACGCTCGCAATGGCCGCCGCGCTGGTGCATGTCTGGAATCATGCAATTATGAAAGGATTGATGTTTCTGGCCGCCGGCAGCATCCAGCACGCAGCGGGCAGCGGCGATATCGAGCAGCTTGGCGGGCTAATGAAGCGGATGCCGTGGACCAGCCGCGCGATGTTGCTAGGCGCCGTGGCAATGGCCGGGCTGCCGCCTCTGAACGGTTTTGTCAGCGAATATTTGATGTGGATGGGCCTGGCGGAAACCGCGTTGGCCACTGCCAACGGACCCAGCCTGGCGGCGCTGCTGGCGCTGGGCGCGCTGGCTTGGATCGGCACGCTGGCGGCCCTGGTCTTCGTCCGGCTCAGCGGCATCGCCTTGCTCGGTTCGCCGCGCAGCGATGCGGCCAGCCGAGCGCACGAATCGTCGGCGATGCTGCTCTGCCCTATGGGCATCCTGCTTCTGCTCTGCCTGGGGCTCGCGCTGCGGCCGCAATGGGCGGCCAGCGCGCTGTCGCCTGTGCTCGCGCAGCTTCTTCGTGCCGTCAACGGCGACACAGTTTTCGACATCGAGGCCCTTTCGCCGCTG